>JAILHY010000010.1 GCA_024695575.1 Lachnospiraceae bacterium | reverse complement strand
TGCCACCTTGTCTCCCGGAGAAAGGAAAAGCTTCCCGTTCGTGCCTTTATAGGCGTTGTAGCTTACAGCTACTTTTGTATCGACCCCTTCGTCAAAGGTGGTGGACTCTGCCGCTGCGCTCGCTGATGAGGAGGATGCAGGCGCCGCTGCATTGCCGCATCCATTAAGTAATACCATCGCCGCCAAAGTTGCTGCAATATAATCTGTCATTCTTTTCATAGTCTGTGCTCTCTCCCTTCGTAGAGTCAAAGGGGACGGTTCTTTTTGACTCACCTTTGACTCTGTACCGTATCCCTGTTGAAGGAAGCCACTGATTCATTTAACATATCCCATCCGCAGTGAGATGGCATCTGCGGTATCGATTACCGCCTCACGTATAACGGGAAGCCGGTCATCGGAGAGCTCGTTGATATTCCCACTGACGCTGACACAAGCTATGGCTTCTCCTTTGAAATCGTATATGGGGGCGCCTATGCAGCGCCTTCCCTTCAGATATTCCTCGTCGTCGAGAGCCCATCCGTTGCTTCGGACGGTTTTTAAATGCTTCCTGTATTCTTCCGGATCAGTTATGGTTTTTGATGTATATTTTTTCAAAGGCTTTCGGTATAAGCGGTCCGACAGTTCCTTTCCCGACATTGAGGCAAGCAGGCATTTGCCTATGGAAGAAGTATAAGCCGGCACTCCGAGCCCGCTTTCTTCACGGTTTTTAAGATTCTTACGCTCCATTAGTTCAATGTAGACCACCTTATCTTTTTCCAGTTTACCCAGGTGGACCGTAAGCTTGAACTCTGAGTACAGATCCGCCAAAAAGGGTCTTGCGACTGTATGCAGCTCCAGATTCTCAATGTGGTAACCTGCAAGCTCTATCATCTTGGGACCCAGCACATAACCTTCCGAATCGATCTTCTCTGCATATCCTCTGTTGCAGAGAGTGCTCATTAATCTAAAAACAGTTGTTTTGCTAAGAGCTGTCTCTTTGGACAGTTCGCTTAAAGAAACCGGTGACCTTTCTTCGGCCAGTAATTCCATAAGATCAAGGATCCGGTCGACGCTTCTGACATTATCCCCCATATTATATGTCCCAACCTTTGCTTTCTTATTTCAAAGCATATTGTATCACATTATTCCGTTCTGCGGAACAACTATTTCACATAATGTAATGGACGGATTGTAAATATTATATATAGAGAGAATAATAGTGTTGTAGTATTTGTACGGAGAATATTTAAAACAGAAAGGAGATTTATCATGTTTCGACCAATCATTGCGACAAGTACCGACGTTGATGTAATCAAAGCTGCAAAGGAAGTGGCTTCCGCTGCCAAAGTGGATGATCTTAAGGCTGTATTTGCTTACTGCAGCTGTGAGTACGATGTGAAAGCTCTTATATCCGCTATCGGAGACGAGCTCAAAGTTCCTGTATTCGGTAACACATCATTTACCGGTGTTATTACGGCAGACGGGTTTATCGGCGGAGATAAGCCATTCGTCGGGATACTGGCTATGGCAGATCCGGATATGAAGGTGGGAGTAGCTGCTCTGGAGAAGGACGGATGCAGCGTTAAGCGTGGAAAAGAGCTGGCAAATGAGGCTCTCAAGGCAGCAGGCTCGGATTGCGCTCCCGACTATTTCTACATGGCTGCATCACCGGCTGAAGAAGAGTTCTACTTAAGAGGCATTACAGCGGTTATCGGAAGAGTCCCCTTCTTTGGCGGAAGTGCTGCGGATAACACCATTGAAGGAAAATGGACCTTGTTTGCAAACGGAAGATTCTTCGCAGACGGTTGTGTAACAGCATTTTTCTATGGCGGACCCAAGATGTGCAACCTCTTTACCGGTGCATACAGAGAGACCGATGATTTCGGTGTTATTACAAAGATCGACGGGCATCGCAGGCTGGTAGAGATCGATGGCGTACCGGCGGCTGACAAGTATATGGCATGGAGAGGTCTGGATCGTGAAGCTGTATCCGGCGGCAATCTTTTAGTGACTACCATTACATCACCTCTGGGTGTTAAGGACAGACTGGGACGGCTTATTGCCATCCGCCATCCCATGAACGGAAATGAAGACGGTTCATTTGACATCGGCGCCAACCTTGCCGAGAAGACAGTTGTTATCCGTATGGAAGCTACTGTAGATGAACTGATTGATTCTACCGGTAACACGCTGAAAGCCCTTATCGAGAAGACTCCGGGCAAGATCCTCGCTTTCCATCTGGTTCACTGTGGCGGACGTCGTGCGGGAATCGGAGACCGTATTGATGAAGTTGCGAAACAGCTTAAGGAAGCCGCTGGAGGAATCCCGTTTATAACAGAGTTTACCTTCGGAGAATACGGGTTTGAAAAAGATGATTGCAACACTACCGGTGGATTGATGCTCTCATTTACGGCTTTCTACGAATAAATCAAGGAGTACGGTTAGGAAAGGAGAATAACGTATTATGAAAATGCTTATTAACGGACAGGCTGTTGACGCAAAAGACGGTGCTGTCATAGATGTTATTAATCCTGCCACAGGCAAGGTTATCGACACGGTTCCTTCAGCTTCCAAGGAAGACGTGGACGCAGCTGTTGCAGCTGCCAAAGCGGCACAGAAGAAATGGGCGGATGTTCCGGTTCATGAGAGAGTGGAGATTATGTACAAGTTCATTTCTCTTGTAGAAAGGGATTTTGAAGACCTGGCAAGGACTCTTTCCGATGAAACGGGAAAACCAATCACTGAAGCCAGAGCTGAGATAAGCAATATTCCTATCGCTTTCAAGGCTTTCTCCGAAAGAGCCAAGCATTACTACGGCAGCACTATTCCGGAAGGAATGGAGGCCGGACAGGAAAAAACCATCCTGATAGTTAAGAAAGAGCCTTTAGGTGTGGTAGCGGCCATTATACCCTTTAACTTCCCCTGCGATCTCTTTGATCAGAAGGTGGCGCCGGCATTGCTTACCGGAAATGCCGTGATCGTTAAGCCGTCTACGGATAATCCTCTTACATTGTGCAAGCTCACACATCTTATGGATGAAGCGGGAGTGACCAAGGGAGCCATCTCCATCGTTACGGGAAGAGGCTCTGTTACCGGAACGGCACTTACATCAAATAAAGATGTTCATCTTGTAACTCTTACGGGATCAACGGAAGTAGGTATCGAGACTGCAAAGATCTGCGCCGGGAACCTAACCCATGTAGCTCTGGAACTCGGTGGAAATGATGCTTTCATCGTACTTGAAGATGCGGATGTTGATCTGGCAACAGACGAACTCATCTGGGGACGTATGTACAACACCGGCCAGGTTTGCTGTGCATCCAAGAGATTTCTTATACATCGCTCCAGGGTTGAAGAGTTTACTTCTAAAGCTATCGAGAAAATAAAAGCGATACCCACAGGTGATCCCGCCGATGACGCCACAAGGCTCGGCTGCCTCATCAGCGAAAAGGCTGCCATCACTGTTGAAGAACAGGTCAACAAGACGGTGGAGCAGGGAGGCAAGATACTCCTTGGCGGTAAGAGAAACGGCGCATTCTATGAGCCTACCGTGATCGGTAATGTTCCAAAGGATGCTGATGTGGCAATTGATATGGAGATCTTCGGACCTGTAGTTCCGATAATCACTTTCGATACGGAAGAAGAGGCAATAGAGATCGCCAACAGGTCCATTTTCGGTCTCTGCGGATGCGTTTTTACAGAGAACATGAAGACAGCGGCACGTGTGGCAAATGCGCTTGAGTGCGGCGGAGCCGTAATAAACGGGGCAAGCTTCTTCAGAAGCTTTGAGATGCCATTTGGAGGTTATAAGCATTCGGGCATCGGAACGGAAGGCGTATTCAGTACCTTTGACGAGATGACCCACACCAAATCAATTGTTTTAAAGAATGTTCTGTAAAGGATCATTAAAAGGGGGCAGGAGATCATTTTCCTGCCCCATTCCGTGGCCTCCTCCTACCTCTCTGAACACATCGCCGCCGCTTTTTTAAGCTTATCATCAACTCGAACAGTTATCGTACTACTCATAGCGTCGCCTCCTTTTGTCCTAATATTGAAACACGTTATTAATACATTGTAAACAGGCTATGTCGTAAATGTAAGATATAGATTATTATTCCGGGGAGAAATCCCCTGTGTTTTTGTGGTATAATACGGTAAGTGATGCA
>JAILHY010000090.1 GCA_024695575.1 Lachnospiraceae bacterium | reverse complement strand
GATGCAGGTTTCAAATATGAGTTCCCTGAGAGCGAGGGAAATGAAGCGAGGTTTAACATCGTCGGATGTCCCTATATGGAAACCTGCAGGAAATACGGATGCCCGGAGATCACTACGGCATTTTGTGACGGTGACGATGCGGGATACGGGAATATGCATCCGAAGCTGATATGGGGCAGGACAAAAACAATAGGACGCGGAGACGGGTGCTGTAATTTCCTCCTGCAGTACAGAGATTGATGACAAAAGAAAGATTAAAAAGGAGTTGCTCTTGATGTTTGATAAACGGCTGATGGCCATGTGCCCGGAAAGTAAAAAGTACATAGCGGGGAACATCATCTGCCAGTGGATCGAACTCATGATGAATGTCATGATGATCTTCATCATAGCAAATGCCGTTGGAAAACTGTACCTTAGAGAGATGACTGCGAAGGAAATGACCATTGCTCTCGCAGTGCTGGTAGGGGTTCTTATCTTCCGTTTCTTTATGACAAAGAAAACAACAGAGATGAGTTATTTAGCATCGAAGACCGTAAAGCGCGTTATGAGGGAGCAGATCTATAAGAAGATCCTACGGCTGGGTAATTCTTACAGGGAGCATGCCACCACGGCAGAACTTGTGCAGGAATCTGTAGAGGGTGTGGAGCAACTTGAAAGTTATTTCGGGCAGTATGTACCGCAGTTCTTCTATGCATTTATAGCTCCGCTGACACTTTTCATCTTATTTGGCCTGGCAGGCAGTTTTAAGGTTGCCGGAGTGTTGCTTATCTGCGTCCCGCTTATCCCCGGAGCCATTATGATGGTTCAGAAGATCGCAAAGAAGCTGCTTTCAAAATATTGGGATCAGTACGCAAAACTTGGAAGTACATTTCTTGAAAATCTTCAGGGGATGACGACGCTCAAGACCTATAAAGCAGATGCATATAAGAACGAACAGATGAATGAAGAGTCGGAGAATTTCAGAAGGATCACCATGAAGGTTCTTACTATGCAGCTGAATTCCATTATCATTATGGATTTCTTTGCATATGGCGGTGCCGCCCTTGGCATCGTGCTTGCCGGAAAGGCATTCATCGACGGAAATCTGACGCTTCAGAGCACAATCTTTATGATCCTTTTATCTGCCGATTTCTTCCTGCCGATGAGAAAACTCGGAAGCTATTTTCATGTAGCCATGAACGGAATGGCAGCCAGTGACAGGATATTTAAGTTCCTTAGTGAAGAGGAACCAAGAGAAAAAACGGCACGATTGTCCGAACAAAGTCTTGATATCAGCCTTTCGGATATCAGTTTTTCCTATGACGATGAAAAACAGGTACTCTCTGATGTTTCCATAGATATTAGAGAAAACTCATTTACGGGGATCGTTGGAGAGAGCGGAAGCGGAAAGTCTACCGTTGCCACGCTGATTATGGGTCGTAATACGATAAAGCAGGGCTCACTTACTATTGCAGGCACAGACGTGGCTGAGATAAATGAGGACAGCCTGTTTAAGAATATAAACTATGTTGGTATCGACAGTTATTTTTTCAAAGGCACTGTACGTGAGAATCTTCTATTGGCAGATCTGAAGGCTTCAGACGAGAAAATCTGGAACGCACTTGATGAATGCGATATTTCTGATTTTTTCAAAGAAGAAAAGGGACTTGATACACTTCTCACGGAAAATGCAGGAAATCTGTCAGGGGGTCAGAAGCAGAGACTTGCCCTGGCAAGAGCGATCCTACATGATGCACGAATCTATATCTTTGACGAAGCTACCAGCAATATCGACATCGAAAGTGAAGAACTGATCCTTTCGGAGATAAAGAAGCTTGCTAAAACGAAGACTGTCATCATGATCACCCACAGGCTTATGAATGTGGTGAATGCTGACAGAATCTACTGCATGGATAGCGGCAGGGTTTCAGGAGCCGGAACACACGAAGAACTGCTTAAAACTGATAATGTATACAGGAAACTCTGGAACACTCAGAAGGAACTTGAGGAATACGGGAAGGAAGGTGCTGATGTATGAAAAAACAAAACAAGGCACTGATCCTTTTCAGAATGTTAGAACTCGTAAAGCCGCTCACAGGCTTTATGATACTGGCGGTTATTCTTGGAACCCTGGGATTCCTGACCGCAGAGTTTATACCGATACTTGGCGGAGAAGCAATCCTCATGGGACTTGGGATACAAACGAAATTATCATGGTCCACACTTGTCTGGCTTCTTTTGTCCTTTGCGGTATTAAGGGCGATATTCCGTTTCTCGGAACAAAGGACGAATCACTATATCGCATTTACGTTACTTGCAATTGTCAGAGACAGTGTGTTTAAGGCGCTCAGAAGACTTTGCCCGTCAAAGCTGGAAGGAAGGGATAAAGGAGATCTGATATCTCTTATTACATCCGATGTAGAACTTCTGGAAGTATTTTACGCACACACGATCTCGCCGATATGCATTGCAGTAGTTTCTGAAACTGTTATGTGTCTGTTTATAGGAAGCTTTCATCCGCTGCTTGGAATAGTAGCGCTTGTTTCGTTTCTTCTTGTTGGCGTGGTTCTTCCGATGATCATTTCAAAGCGCAGCGGAACGACAGGCGATGATTTGCGGGCACAGTCCGGGCATCTTTCGGCACATATGCTGGAAAGCATCAGAGGGATCGATGATACGCTTCAGTATTCTTTTGGAGAAAAGAGGCTGAAGGAAATAGGTGATAAAACAGGTGCGTTGACTGAAAGACAGGGGATTTTAAGCAAACTCACCGGTACCAATCTGGCGATCACCAATATGCTTATCCTGGTCTCGGATATCACTATGCTTCTTGTATGTACATGGCTTTACCAAAGCGGGCAGATTGGATTTGACGGATTTCTTATACCGCTGATCTCACTTATGTCTTCATTTGGGCCGGTCACGGCACTTTCTGCACTTGGAACAACTTTGCAAAGCACGGTTGCTTCCGGAGCAAGAGTGCTTGCGATTATCGATGAAGAGCCGGAGGTAAAAGATATAACCGGCAGGGCAACTATAGACTTTATCGGTGTTGAGGTAAAAAATGTTTCTTTTGCCTATGCGGGAGAAAACGTGCTGAATAAGGTAACGCTTCGGATACCGAGGGGAAAGATCATCGGTATTGTCGGGAAGAGCGGATGCGGTAAGTCAACGCTCCTTAAGCTTCTGATGAGATTTTGGAGCGTGGGTAAGGGAGAAATCTCGGTATCGGGAAGAAATATAGATGAGATAAATACGGGCGATCTTCGGGACATGGAAAGCTACATGACTCAGGAAACCCTGCTTTTCAAAGATACGATCGCTAATAATATCCGCATCGGAAAAATGGATGCAAGCTCTGAAGAAGTTGCAGAAGCTTGCAAAAAAGCATCCCTTCACGATTTTATCATGACTCTTCCCGAAGGTTATGAAACGGAAGTCGGAGAATTGGGAAGCAACCTGTCCGGCGGAGAACGGCAGAGGATCGGGCTTGCCAGGGCGTTTCTTCATAATGCGCCATTTATGCTGCTTGATGAACCCACCAGCAATCTCGACAGCCTGAATGAAGCAGTGATACTCAAATCTCTCAAAGAAGAAGCGAAAGAAAAGACTGTTCTTCTTGTTTCTCACAGAGAGTCCACAATGCGGATCGCTGATGAGGTTTTGGCTATGGAAGGCGGACGAATTTCATAAAAGAAAGTAAAACGGAGATTTGAAAATATGGGAATTAAGAAAATCGTGTTTATAGTGGTTGGCTGTATATGTCTGGCTCTCGGAACTGTCGGAGTGATGCTTCCGATACTGCCGACAACACCGTTTTACCTTGTAACGGCATATTGCTTTGCAAGAAGTTCCGATAAACTCAACAGTTGGTTTAAGGGAACAAAGCTTTACAAGAAACATCTTGAATCATTTGTTGAAAAGAAGGGGATGTTGGCATCGACCAAGGCCTGTATCCTGACAACGGTTACGCTTTTCATGTCCTTGGGATTCTTTTTCATGGCACGTAAGGGGATCTGGATTCCATGTGTCATTTTAGCAGTAATTTGGACAGCACACATGATCTACTTCCTGTTCTTCGTGAAAACGATAAAACAGAAATCAGCTATGGAAGGTGAATTATAAGTATCAATGAGTAAAATGACAATACATTAATCCGACAAGGATAATCAGCGGGCTGTCAAGGAGGGATCAGAATGACAAAAGAGAAGCTGGAGAAGATATACAAAAGAATGCTTTGGGTCATTCCGGGTATGATATTGGCTATGATAGGTGACTACTGTATGGGAATTGAACCCAAGGGCAGTACGGCTATATCCGGAATGATCTCATCGGGCTGGCTGACAATATCTGATTGGAGGATCGCGGTATCCAATATCGGAGGCCTGTTTGGAACAATTTTCTACACCATGGCGGCTTTACCCTTTGTGGACTATTTGAGGAGCCGGATAGACAAATGTACCAAAACTGCTGATAAGCGGCTTATACAGATGTATATCGCGGGTCTGATACTCGGAGTCATGAGCTTTATGTATTTCCATCTTGCATGTGGGACTTTGATCCACAATTTCAATGTGATCCATGATGCTGCCGGCGGAAACACAGAACTGGCTGTTAACGCATGGAACCGCACATATATGGTACAGGCGGTTCCCTATTGGGTGACTTTTTTCAGTTTTGAACTTGCCGTGCTGGTTGGCTGGATAGTATTGATACTTAGAGGAACCTTTGAACTTAAGAAAATCTGGATACTGGCTGCACCTTTGGTCGTGGCAGGAATAGGCTTTTTGCTTGAGATATTGATTCCATGGCAGTTTAACGGATTCTGTTCGGGGTTTGAGAGTTTCGGCTGGATCGTTATGTTCCTCGGAGGGAGAAAGATGGTCAGACAGTCGATTGATAAGGAGAACTTGTTATGAAAGGAATTCAGTTTGAGCCTGAAAGAGACGGTTTTTACGGAACATGGTACGAGAATCC
>JAILHY010000150.1 GCA_024695575.1 Lachnospiraceae bacterium | reverse complement strand
AAAGCATTCAACTCCGCTCAGAATGACAGGCATGCGCAAAAACATTCAACTCCTCTCAGGATGACAGGCTCAGAATTCTGCGTCGAAAAATGAGGCTGTCGTAACCTCGGGATCGTGGATCAGTTCGATGGAATCCACAAGCTTTCTGTTAAGGATCTTGGTAAGCCCCGGAAGAAAGCTTTCGTAGGTTTCGTCAAATACCCGTTTCCGCTCGTTTTTTAGAATAGTTTCTTTGTTGAGCTGGGTCATCTCCACGTCGAAATCGCTGACACACTTAAGGATGTGGAATCCCGTCTCCGTCTCGATTATTCCGCTCACTGCGTCCTTATCAAGTGAAAAAGCAGCTTCCTCGATGACAGGGGGCATCTCGCCACGGCCGAAGGTATAACTGAACTCCGAGTCCTCGCTGTATTTGGCCGCAACGGCTTCAAAGGATTCCTCTCCCGATTCTATGAGGTTTAAGGCTTCCTTAGCGGTTTCACGGTCCTTTACTTTAATGTGCCATACGGTAACGATACGGGATTCATCGTCGCTAATCTCGGGATTTACGTCCTTTATCACGTACTCGTAAAGTCTTCCCGCAAGGCAGATCTCGGAATAGGCATTTACTACCACCTCTTCCGTTATTCCCATGAGTTCTTTTTCTTTGTCATTAAGGCTTTCAAAATAGGTTTTGGCGGCAGATTCAGCCAAAGCCCTGTCCTCATCGGAAAGGGTGAGACCGTATTCCTCGGCCATTAAGTTCATGACCTTCACCTGGGCAAGCTTGGCAAGCACCATTTCCTTAAGTCGCACATCCAGGGGCGTTTCGGGCACATTCTGGTCCCAGAGCTCCTGTCCGTAGACATTCTCGTACTCATTCTGCATATTGGTAAGATAAAGCATCATTTCCGGCATAAAGCTGGACTTTGAATTGATGCGCATGATCTCATCCCCCGAAAATGCAGTGGTGATAACATATTCTCTCTTTGCACAGCCCGCCTGTAGCAGGCATAAGAAAACCGCCAATACCGCGGCGAACCTTTTCAGCATTCGTTTCATTCAGCCAGGAGATTTCCTTCCTTGTCAAAATACTGTCTGCCGTTTGTAAGTATATAATCTCCGCCGTTCATTACCATATCCATGTAATCCAGCGGAGTTTCTATGGGCTTTTTAAAAAGCATTCCGCCGCCGAAAGCAGCCGTTGAATGCTGGTCGGAGCCTGCGGTACCCGGAAGATGTTTTTCTTTCGCATAGGCTATTGCCTCAGTATCGCAGTGCACTCTGTCGGTATTTCCATCCAAGGCATTGGAGTGGGACGCATTTATGATCTCCGCTCCGTCGCACCAGTCGGGGAAGAGCTCCACCCCTGCGATATAATCCGCGGTCCTGAAAGGATGGGCCTGGATCACCATGCCCCCAAGGGAATGCACCAGTTTGTACTGTTCTTCAACCGTAGCTTCCAGGAATTCGGGATGAGCCTTCATTTCCTCGGGTGTGACTCCGTAGATGAGGAACTCCGGTCCGTGATAACCTGCTTCCCACGCGGGAAATACCTTAAGGCCAATGGCATCGCCTTCGGCTTTGGCCTCTCTGTAGCCCGCAAAGAAGTTGTCCACCCATTCTTCCCAGGGAAGGCTCCTGTCAACGGCGGTGTTTCCGCCCCAGTTGTGGTCGGTTATAAACACGCCTGTGTATCCGTTTTCTTTGTAACAACGGGCCATATCCCGTCCTGTGGCCTTACCGCACTTGCTTCCCTGACTCGTGTGCATGTGAGTCTCGTATTTGTACGGATAGGCCTTTAATATCTCTTCAATGCTCATGAACTCTTTCATACCTCAGAAAATTATAGACTATATCAAAACAGTACTGCTCATCGGAATCCGCAGCCAAAAGAAACTCCGGCGACACATCCAGATCTTCAAAGAATGCATCCGCTGAATAGGCGTACTCAAGCTTGGCCACGTGAATGACCTCCGCATCCTTAAAGAATTCTTTGTACAGTTTCTCATTATTTATTATGTAAACCTGGTCGCTTGGATATCCTTCCGCAGCCTTCCTAAGTTCCGCAAGGCTTGCAAAGGTCTTGGCGCCCTTTACGGGGATCTCGCCACCTTCGGTGTAGATCAGATTGGTGCAACCCCTGATGGGAATCTGCCCCGGAAGATCCTGCAGATATTCCTGCCCGTAGATCACAACTTTCCCGGCCACATCTTCAAGCATGGTCCTGTGTTCGGCCGGAATCGACACAAGGGGGCGTCCATTTCTCTGGATGCCCCACTTGCTGTCCGCTATCATATACATGTTCATCAGATCGCAACCTCGATTCCCGTGATCTGCTCGTGAGTCTCATAGCCTTCGAGACTTACGTCATTACGGGTAAACTTGTAAAAATCCTTGATCTCCGGATTTAAGATAAACTTGGGTGCCGGAAGAGGTTCTCTGGAAATAAGCTCCTTAATAAGGGGCACATGCCTGTCGTAAATGTGAGCGTCGGCTATAACATGTACGAATTCTCCCACATTCATGTCACAAACCTGAGCAAGCATGTGTATAAGTACCGCATACTGAACCACGTTCCAGTTATTGGCCGCAAGCACGTCCTGTGAACGCTGGTTAAGGATGGCATTCAATGTAAGCCTGTCTTCACCCTGTCTCTGTGTAACATTGAAAGTCATGGAATAAGCACAGGGATAAAGGTTCATCTCGTGCAGATCCTGATGCACATAGATGTTTGTAAGGATCCTTCGGCTGAAAGGGTTGTTCTTAAGGTCGTAGATAACTCTGTCAACCTGATCCATCATGCCTTCTTTGTACTGATGCTTGACCTGCATCTGGTATCCGTAAGCCTTGCCGATGGAGCCGTCGGGATCTGCCCATTCATCCCAGATATGTGAATGAAGATCGTTGATATTGTTGGATTTTGCCTGCCAGATCCAAAGCATCTCATCCGTGGCGCTCTTAAGTGCGGTCTTTCGAAGAGTCATTATGGGAAACTCTTTGCGAAGATCATATCTGTTGACCACGCCGAATTTCTTGATGGTATAGGCGGGTGTTCCGTCGGGCCAGTGAGGCCTAACCTTCTCACCCTTTGTATCCGTGCCGTTTTCAAGAATGTCGTGGCACATGTCTATAAAGACTTTATCTGCATAACTCATTAACTATCTGCCCTTTCTTTTGCCCTTACGAGGCTTTTCTATAATGGGATCGGAATCGGGATCCCACTTGTCCGCCAGAGAGTTGATCTGGCTTGTAAACTTTGCAAGATCCTTGTTGGCGTGATCCTTGTTCTTCTGAATGACTGCAAGGAGTCTCTGCCCTGCTGCCAGCAGTCTTGCAAAAGCATCGGAAATGCCGGTGATCTTCGGTTTTCTCTTCTCGGGCTCTGCTTCGTACAGGAATTCACCCGCCGCAAGATCAAACACCGTACCGCTGTAAGGCGCGTAAGCCGGTATCTTCATTTCCTTGTTAACATACTCTGTAAATGCCATACAGGACATGTCGTCGCCGTGAACCATAAAGACCTTCTTGGGCTTAACCTTGAAGTTTCCGAGCCATTCCGCAAGACCGTCGCGGTCCGCATGTCCGGAAAGTCCGGGAAGCGACATAATGGAGGCTCGCACACTGATGGGTTCACCAAAGAGCTTGACTTCGTCCGCACCTTCTATAAGGCCACGACCGAGAGTACCCTGCGCCTGATATCCAACAAAAAGAATGGTACATTCGGGGCGCCAGAGATTGTGCTTTAAATGGTGTCTGATACGGCCCGCCTCGCACATACCGGATGCAGAGATTATGACCTTGGGCTCATCGTCAAAGTTGATAGCCTTTGATTCCTCACTGGAGATGGCGAGGTTCAGTCCCGGGAAAGTAAGGGGATTGTCTCCCTTCTTAATATAGGCAAGGGCCTCGTCGTCAAAGCAGTAAAGGGTGTTCTTCTGGAATATTTCCGTAGCGTCCACCGCCAGGGGTGAATCCATGTACACCGGGAAATCATGATATTTGACAAGTCCTCTTTCTTTTATCTGCTTGATAAAGAAAAGAAGCTCCTGTGTACGTCCCACGGCAAAAGAAGGAATGACCACATTGCCGCCGCCGTTTAAGGTTTCCTGTATGATCTTTGCAAAATCCTCAATGGAATTGACCTGGGCCTTTTCGTGGAGACGGTCGCCGTAGGTCGTTTCCATTACGACGTAATCAGCCTTCTCGGTGTACTCAGGATCTTTGATGAGGGGCTGATCCTTGTTTCCTATATCGCCTGAAAATACTACTGTCCTTCTGATCCCGTTCTCAACAAGAAAGATCTCTATGCTGGCGGAACCAAGAAGATGTCCTATATCCGTAAACCGAACAGTGATACCCTCTGAGATCTCGATAAGTTCCCGATATGCGCAGGGAACCAGGCGTTTGATAACGCCGTCCGCATCTTCCATGCTGTAAAGAGGCTTGATCTCCTCCGTCAGCTGATCACTTCGTTTCTTTTTACGGGATTTCCACTCTGCTTCCTGCATCTGAATGTGCGCGCAGTCACGAAGCATAATGGCGGAAAGCTGCTGCGTGGCGATGGTGGTGTAGATCTCGCCGCGAAAGCCCTTTGAATAAAGATAGGGTAACATACCCGAATGATCCACGTGAGCGTGGGTCAAAAGCACAAAATCAATCTCCGCCTCGCTGCAGGGAAGGCCTTTGCTCTCATAGGAAAGATTCCCCTGCTCCATACCGTAGTCTACCAGGAAACGTTTGCCGCAAGCCTCGATGTAATGACAGCTTCCAGTAACCTGATGGTCGGCTCCAACAAATTGAAGTTTCATACGAAGTCTCCTTTATGCATTTTCTATAGAACTTACAAAGAAATTATATAATAAATCCCACCAGAAATACAACCAAAACAGTTACCGCCGCAACGACAACCAGACTCCGCTCAAAGAAGGCAAGCACCAGGGCCGTGGCCGTTCCCGCGGTTGCCGCTATCACGCTTCCCGTGGAAAAGAAAATTCCCGGAAAAGTAAGGCTTGATAAAACCGCATAGGGCACATAATAAAGGAACGACTTGATAAACTTAGACTTTATTGGCCTTGAAAACAGGGTTACGGGCAACGCCCTCGGTATGTATGAAACCAGAGCCATTATGATGGCCCCTACAAAGAAATACATGTCTTTACTCATTTTCTTCTTCCTCCCTGGGGAAAAGAAGCGCCATTGCGGCCGCGGTTACCACAGTTGCGATTATCATGGTAAATCCGTCGCTTATGGTCACAAGTTTCTGGAATTTAATAACGCACGTTATGAGTGTTCCGACAAGCACTGTTATAAGGATGGGACGGGAATGCTTTGCAGGAGGGATGATTATCGCGATAAACATGGCATACAACGCTATTCCCATAGCTGCAGCAAGCCTCTCGGGCAGTATGCTTCCAACCGCCGCTCCCAAGAAGGTTCCCAGTGTCCACCCAAGTATGGGTGTCAGGATAAGTCCGTACATGTAGGGAGAAGTAACTTCTTTTTCCCTGGTTGATGCCACCGCAAAAACCTCGTCCGTGATCCCGAAGCCCCATATAAGCTTATCAAGCGGTCTTGTATTACGTGACAGCTTCTGGGTAAGGGCCAGGCTCATGAGCATGTATCGGATGTTTATCACGAACACCGAAAGCCCTATCTCCAGAAAATCCGCCATGGCAAACATGAGGTTCACTCCCGCAAACTGCCCTGCGCTTGTAACATTGGACAAAGAAATAAAAACGGTGATCCACAGAGGGATTCCGCCTTCCACCGCCCAGATACCAAAGGTAAAGGATACCGCCAGGTATCCTATCCCTATCGGTATCCCTTTCTTTATTCCGTCATAAAATTCAGTCTTTGTATCGTAACCTTTCATTACATCAGCCTTTGTTCTGTGATTCCACAAGATTGACACTTCCGTAGATCTCTCTAAGCTTCGGCTTTTCGATCTTGCCGGTAGGATTTCTGGGGATGTCCGCAAAAATGATCTTGTGAGGTCGTTTGTATCTGGGAAGTGCCTTGCAGAATTCCATCAAAGCATCCTCAGTTACCACCATATTGGACTTTAATTCAACTATGGCAATGGCGGCTTCGCCCAGTCGCTTGTCTGCGATACCGATGACCGCAACGTCATGCACCGCGTCGTTGGTACGGATGAAATCCTCGATCTGAACGGGATAGATATTCTCGCCGCCGCTGATGATAACATCCTTTTTACGGTCAACGAGCATGATAAAGCCGTCGGGATCTTCCACCGCCATATCACCGGTAAAGAGCCATCCGTCCTTTAAAACTTCATCTGTAGCTTTCTTGTCGTGATAATAGCATTTCATAACGCCGGGGCCCTTGACACAGAGCTCGCCGACTTCTCCCCTGGCAACGGGAGTACCCTTCTCGTCAACTATCTTGGTTTCCCAGCCGTAGCCTGCCTTACCTATGGCACCTACCTTGTGTATATTCTCAACTCCAAGGTGAACGGCGCCGGGTCCGATAGACTCGCTTAAGCCGTAGTTCGTGTCGTAGTCGTGATTGGGGAATATCTCCTTCCAGCGTCTGATAAGACTGGGGGGAACGGGCTGCGCCCCTATATGCATAAGCCTCCACTGATCAAGTTTGTAGTCGGAAAGCTTAATGGTTCCTTTTTCAATGGCCTCGAGACAGTCCTGAGCCCAGGGCACAAGAAGCCATACAATGGTGCATCCTTCGTCGGAAACTGCCTTAAATACGTACTCTGGCTTGGTTCCCTTAAGTAATACGGCCTTGCCTCCGGAAATAAGACTTCCGAACCAGTGCATCTTGGCGCCGGTATGATAAAGGGGCGGAATGCACAGGAATACATCGTCTCTTGTCTGTCCGTGATGCTTCTGCTCTACCACGCAGGAATGCATAAGGCTTGTGTGGGTATGTAAGATTGCCTTGGGAAAGCCTGTGGTTCCCGAGGAAAAGTAAATCGCCGCATCATCTTCGTCAGTGATCTCAACATTGGGTGCCTTGCTTGAGCAGTTGGCTGTGAGGGAAACATAATCCTCCGCAAAGCTGGGGCAATTGTCACCCACATAAAAAAGAAGCCTGTTCTTTGAGATCTTCTCTGCAATTTCTTCTACACGGCCTATAAACTCAGGGCCGAAAACAAGCACGTCCACGTCCGCAAGCTTAAGGCAGTAATCGATCTCGTCCGATGCATAGCGGAAATTAAGCGGAACAGCTATGGCTCCCGTTTTAAGAATACCAAAGTAAATGGGCAGCCACTCAAGGCAGTTCATAAGAAGGATCGCAACCTTGTCACCCTTTACGACTCCTCTTTCCATTAACATGTTCGCAAAACGGTTTGCTTTCTCATCAAACACGCTCCAGGTTATCTCTCTCCTGTAGTGTGTGGTGGGATTGGGCTCCGTAAGTTCGTATTCCTTCCAGGTAACTCTTCTGGTTTCTTTTACTTCCGGATTTATCTCAACGAGGCATACGTCATTGCCATATTTTCTCGCGTTTTCTTCCAGTAATTTGGTAATGGGCATTTCAAGTCTCCTTACATATGTGAAATTCTTCTATACTTTAACGCTTTTGTGCATTAAAGTCAAGGGAATAAAGAAGCCCCGGACAGGATCATGTCCCGTCCGGGCTAAGCTCAGACTATCTTTCGAAACAGCATGTCCTCGTTATCCATGTATTCGTCAAACGCCTTCATATCCACGGGCTTGGAGTAGAGGTATCCCTGATGCAGGTCACAGCCCACATCTATGAGGAATTTCCGCTGAGAATCGGTCTCGACGCCTTCGCAAAGAACCTGCACGCGCAGCTTCTCCGCCATCTCCACTATGAACCTTATGATGGTCTGATCGCTGTCCTGCAGATTCTCATCACGCATGAAGATCCTGTCTATCTTTAAAAGATCGATCTTTAAATCATTAAGCGCATTGAGGGAGGAATATCCGCTTCCGAAATCATCCATGGATATCCGTATTCCCATGCCCCGAAGCTCATCGATAATATCATTAAATGCATCAAAGTTCTCAAGATAGATGCTTTCCGTAAGTTCCAGTTCAAGATACTCGGTAGGAATTGCGTATTTATCGATCAGTGCTTTGAATCTTGCGACAAAATCCTGGGTCTGGGCATGCATTCTTGAAACGTTCATGGAAACGGGGATTATTCTTTTGCCCGCATCCAGCCTTGAACGCATATATTTCATTACGGTCTCATAGACAAAGAAATCCAGCTTGACTATGCTTCCGCTTCGCTCGAAAATCGGAATGAACTGATCCGGGTAACGCATGGTGCCGTCGTTCTTTCTCCAGCGTACAAGCGCCTCTGCCCCCACCAGTTTTTCTTCTTTTCCAAGGACCTTGGGCTGCAGATATACGGAAAACTCTCCGCTCTTAATGGCATCGTCAAGTTCCTGGATATAACGGATCTCGCGTTTCTTTTGCTCGAACATCTCGGCATTGAAAACAACGCAGCCCCTGGTGCCCGAGTTCTTGGCGATCTTGCGGGCCATGTTGGCGTTAGACACAGACTGGACCACATCAGCCTTGTTATCGGGAATGATGTAGATACCCGTGTGGACCCTGAGTCCGTTGATGGAGTACTTGTTACTTAAATACCTTGATAAAAGATCCGTGGTATCGTTGACCTGTCTTACAAGCTCCTCATCTTCCGTATCCCTTGTAAACTCCTTGATACAAAGAATGTTGTCGGAATAGAAACGTCCCGTACAAAGAACGTTTGTCACATTATTGGAAAGATAGTGGGCAACATCCTTTAAGATGCTGTCACCGACGGCATAGCCGTAAACTTCGTTGATATATTTGAAATTACTGATATCGCAGTAAATGATGGCAAGCTTTGAAGTATTGCCCTTTTCGCCGATTATACCCGTTGCCGCGTCGATGAAATTATCCTCCTTCATAAGTCCCGTAAGGATATCGTTCTCAACCGCATGGTTGGCAAGTTTCTCGGCTTTCAGCGTTCTGCGGGAATAATACAGGCAGACCGCGATGAGATTACATATGGAAAGAAGGTCATTACATTTCTTTTCGTTCCAGAAAGTTGACCCGTAACGTGTCACAAAATCGATAATGCCGTGATTCTTGGAAAACAGATTGATGGGGCACTGCATAAAGGTATTGGCCGGCGACCCGGGTCTGCGGGCATTAATGGGAAGTGGTGCCTCGGGATCTCTGAGGCTGTAGATCTTGAAGCCGCCGTTATTCTCCGAATCCTTGATGCACTGAAGCTTGGCCTTGTGAGAAAACTCCGTAATGTCCCCAAGCTTTGAAATATATCCGTCGCTGATGCACTCGTAGGTACACTCCGTGGCGAGTCCCGTAGGATCCGTCTCGTATACGAAGATCGCATCAATCATGTATTCTTTTTGCAGTTTATACAAAAGAAGGTTAATGGCGCTGTCAACGTCGTCCGCCTCGTTCAAAAGTTTAAACGCGAAATTGGTGATGGACAGGCCCCCAAGGTTATCGATGGGATTTTCCTTGTTCTGGGTAACGGACTCGTCGTAGATCTCCTCGGTGTAGATGGCATAGTTATCTCTGCCGTTGCTTTTGACATAGTACATGGCCATGTCTGCGGATTTAAACAGGGTATCATAATCAAGCCCCATGTCGGGATATATGGAAATACCGATACTGCAGCTTATATGCACGTCAGATTTCTGACCGAGGGTAATAAGACCGAAGGCGTTCCTTACGTCCTGAACTCTGGTGATGACCGACGACATGTCGTATGCATCCTTGACAAACACCAGGAACTCGTCACCGCCTATACGGCCCACGAATGAATCATGTGAAAAAGAACGACTCAGCAATGTGGCTACTTCCTTGATGACCTCGTCACCGAAGAGATGTCCCATGCTGTCGTTGAAATGCTTGAAATTATCTACATCAAAAAGGATCAGTGCGAAATCCGTGTCTGGATGCTGCCTGATATAGGTATCTATGCTCTCTACCGTCGCAACCTTGTTCAAAAGCCCCGTAAAGGTATCCTGACGCGCCTTGAAAGTAAGCTGTGATTCCTTGTTCTTACGGCTGTCGACATAGTTATCCGAGCCAACGTAAATAAGCTTCCCGTTGGAAGTCATAAGGCGCATGCGGACAGAATGCCAGTGATAACGCCTTCCGTCAATTTCACGGAAACGTATCTCAAAGCGGACATGCTCGTTGTGCCTTGCGGCATGATTTATTTCTTTCTGTAAAAGGGCGTAATCATCGGGATGAACCATCTCATAAAGATAAGCGGTAAAATCATCGATTACTCTGGGCTCACTGATGTTGCCGTCGGTATAACGTCTGAAAAGGGCACGATCCTCCTCGACATAGTAAATAAAGGTCGCGTCGAAGCTTATGCTGTTGATTGTCCGCAGGATTTCATTGTCCTGCTCCAGAAATGAATAACTCAGCTTTCCGATCATAAAAAACCTCGTAAAGTAAACAGATAATGATGATCGACAGTTGCTATATTTTATCATAATAAAGGCCGAAAAACAAGGTTGCAATTATCTGACAATTCAAACAATTTTGCGAATTTAAATTTTCTGTTGACAAAGCAACCGCACTAATATAATATAACTAATGTGCTTCGAACGAAGCAATAATGCGCGAGTGGCTCAGCGGTGGAGCACCACCTTGCCAAGGTGGGGGTCGCGGGTTCGATCCCCGTCTCGCGCTCTAGGGTGAACGGCGGAAGTGCTGAATTGATCAGCATTCCCGCTGTTTTTGTGTGCGCAAAAACAGTGTATTCATTGAATACAGCTTGAATACAGTGCTCGCAATTCCTTATTTTTCCTGTGTATTCGGCTTTTGGGGCATTTTCAAAAATCCTTCTTTTGCCCCGTCTCGTCCAATCCTTTTCTACAGAGCTTCCGCTATAAGTTTATAGGTCTCTTCTTCTGTAAGAGGATTGAAGAGGTAGTTATAAGTGGTGGACAGATTGGTGTGCCC
>JAILHY010000085.1 GCA_024695575.1 Lachnospiraceae bacterium | reverse complement strand
CATGTACTCCGACATATCAACTCTGATAAGGGAGTTCTCCGATCCGAACATTGCCTCAGCCAGCGCCTTGGAAAGCTCTGTCTTACCCACACCGGTGGGTCCGAGGAAAAGAAATGAACCGATGGGGCGGTTAGGATCCTGTAAGCCGACCCTCTGTCTTCGCATGGCCTTGGAGATCTTAACTACAGCGTCCTCCTGGCCTATCACACGTTTATGAAGAATAGACTCAAGTTTAAGGAGTCTTTCGCTTTCTTTTTCCGTTAATTTCTTAACAGGAACCTTGGTCCAGACCGCAACAACATCCGCAATGTGATTCTCATCCACCACGCAAAGGTTATTCTCTCTGTAAGCCTTATCCTTGGCTTCAAGACGGTTTAACTTGTTGATAAGCTCCTTCTGCTTGTGTCTGAGCTCTATCGCCTGGGTGTATGCCTCGATCTTGACGGAACGGGCCACCTGAAGGTCGATCTTGCGGATCTCCTCCTTCAAAGGTGCGGTCTTGTCGGAATGCTTGAGGCTGTTAAGTCTTACCAACGCACCTGCCTCATCTATAAGGTCGATGGCCTTGTCCGGAAGATGTCTGTCGTTAATATAGCGGGAAGAAAGCATAACAGCGGCTTCCAGCGCCTCGGGAGTGTAGCGTACCTGATGGTGTTCGGCAAACTTGGGTGCCACGCCGTTAAGGATACGGATAGCCTCCTCCTCGTCGGGTTCGGACACGTCAATTGGCTGGAATCTTCGCTCCAAAGCCGCATCCTTCTCTATATATTTGCGGTATTCGGCCATGGTAGTAGCACCGATAACCTGGATCTCTCCGCGTGAAAGCGCAGGCTTAAGAATATTGGCGGCATCCATGGAACCTTCGGATCCACCCGCACCAATGAGTGTATGAACCTCATCTATAAAAAGAATAAGATCCTTATTACCCGCAGTCTCGTCAATAAGACGCTTCATACGTTCCTCGAACTCTCCGCGGTATTTGGTGCCTGCCACCATTCCCGAAAGATCAAGGCTTAATATCTTCTTTCCTTTGATGGTATTGGGAACATCCCCTGCAACTATGCGCTCTGCAAGGCCTTCCACAATGGCAGTCTTACCTACGCCGGGTTCACCGACAAGACAGGGATTGTTCTTGGTTCGGCGGCTTAAGATCTGCATGATCCTGTTGATCTCATCGTTACGTCCCACAACCGGATCAAGCTTACCTGCGGCGGCAAGCCCGGTTATATCCTTGGAATGATGTTCAAGGACGCTTCCCTGTTTCTTTTTGCCGGAACGCTTAAGTTCCTCCCTGACTAAAGACTGGTCGATCCCCATGGCAGTCATAAGCTCTACCGCGATCTCCTCGGGATTCTTACGAAGGGCAAGGATTATCTGGCAAGCCGTATTGTTGCCGTCTCGAAGCATTGCAAGAAGAATGTGCTCGGTCCCGATTGTAGCAGATGAATATTTCTCTGCAATGGAGCTGGCAAGATCAAGTACACGCTCCGTTTTGGGAGTAAGGCCCGCACGCTCCTTTAACATGGTGCCGTGAGCATTGACAATCAGATCATGGATAAGCTCAAGAACTGCTTCCTCCGTGATCTGATTGTGCCTTAAGACCTCCCCTGCCAGGCCGGTCTTCTCGGTCACGAGAGCTGCAAGCATATGCTCACAGCCGACATAGTAATGATTAAGACTCTTAGAGATCCTTGATGCGGCTTCCATTACCGCCGCAGCGCTCTCCGTGAAGGGTAAACGCATCAGTTGTTTCCTCCGTATTCGGTATATATTCCGTCAATTATCCTCTGAAGCTCCTGCCTGGAAATACC
This sequence comes from Lachnospiraceae bacterium, assembly GCA_024695575.1. Classification (GTDB taxonomy): domain Bacteria; phylum Bacillota; class Clostridia; order Lachnospirales; family Lachnospiraceae; genus UBA1258. The sequence goes on along the minus strand of JAILHY010000085.1, from coordinate 9,034 downwards.
TCGGCAGCTGGCCTTGGCAAGGATAACCTTTAAATCTTCGGTAATTTCGGACAAAGAAGCCTCTTTCGCCTCATCCACGCAGATGACGGCTCCCCGCCGCCTGTCAACTCTGATATACCCCTCCTGTTTAAGAATGGTATAGGCCTTGTTGACGGTATGCATGTTAATGCCTACGGAATCGGCAAGACTCCGGACGCTGGGAAGACTCTCACCCTGTCTGATGAGATTGTTGGCTATCGCTATGATGATCTGATCGTGAAGCTGCATGTAAATGGCTTCATCACTGGTGTAATCAATTTCTATCAACATAAAAATCACCGCCTGTTATACAGATTATATAACAGGCGGTTAAGGATGTCAATTAAGTCGGTATTACTGTTTATTTTCTCCGCGGACATTCAAGAATCCGAATTCCATGTCGTCATCGTCGCCGAGACTGTTGCTGGTACGGATCTCTTTAACTTCGTGGCTGGATGATCCTCTTGCAAGGATGGTATCCGTATCACTGGCTGCAGGTCTTGTAATGGTACCGTCGGGCTTACGGATGCGTCCGTCAGGAAGTTCTATGGAGCCGTCGGGAAGCTTGCGTCCCACAACTGCCTTCTTAATGGAGCCGTCAGGCATCTGAATACGTCCGTCGGAAAGTCTAACGGCGCCTTCGGGAAGATGAATCTTGGAAGAATCGGGCTTAACGGTCTGTTTCTCACTCTCGGTGCCGACAGTGTTTCTTACAAGGTCGCTACGTTCGGAACTGCGGGGCTCTGTCCTTGAAGAAACGTTAAAACTCCTGCTTGATCCCCGCTCGATGCGTCTACCCATAGGATCGTCACCTTCATCGGATCCGAAGTATTTGCGGAAACGGATGAACACATAACCGAATGCTGCAAGTACGGCTACAAGAAGGAAAGCGAGAATAATGATAACGATGTTTTTCTTTTTGAGCTCTGCCTTGCTTTCTTCGATGGTCTTGTTCAGATTGTCGCGGGCATTGTAAAGCTCGCTTATCTTATTGTGAGTGCCTTCTTTGTAATTGTTTAAGTACCATACGTCCTCATCGGGAACGTATACTGCTTCATAATCCTTGTAAACAGGTTCGGGTTCAGGCTCCGGTTCGGGTTCGGGCTCCGGTTCGGGTTCAGGCTCCGGTTCGGGCTCTGTCTTGTCCACAAGATCACCGGAAAGCTTAACGTAATCGGAAAGAACATAACCGGTAACTTCTCTGGTGTTGCCTGTGTATGTAACCAGATACCAGGTCTTGCCGTTTGATGCGGTGGTGTAACCCACTACCGTTACAGCAGATCCGGTTTTAACGGAATCGATAACGTCATATGCGGTACCGCCGCCCTTGCGGACATTAAGGTCTGTTGAAACCTTACCGCTTACGGGCTCTGTTTCCGTATATTCCGTAGTCTCGGTGGATGTACTCTGAGCGGGTGCCGGTGCACTTGCGCCTGAATCACCCGAAGGTGCTGCGGATCCGTCAACGGTGACAAGATCTCCTCTAATATATCCTGTAGTATTGGCATCGATCTGAACTTTGTACCAGACCTGACCGCTTCCGTCGGTCTCGCTGGAAAGAACATCCAGTGTATCGTTCTTAAGTGCAGAACCGACAATAGTGCTGGATGCACTGGCACTGCTTCTGATGTTGGCACCGGTAGGTGAAGTAACAGTTGCCTTTCCTGCCGCATGTGCCATTATAGGCAAGATGCATGCCAGAAATCCGGCTGCGATAATGCCTCCTATCGATTTTAAGAGAATAGCCTTAGTTTTCATTGCCGTTCCTCCTTATCCCTTAACCTTATGTACTATGCTTCGTCTATGGCGCGTCCGATATCGGTGCGCATGTATTTGTTGGCAAAATCAACCCAGCCCGTAGCTTCGTATGCCTTGGCTCTTGCCTCCTTGAGAGTAGGTGCGGTAGCCGTGACTCCAAGCACTCTTCCTCCGTTTGTTAAGACCTTGCCGTCCTCTGAAAACTTGCTTCCCGCATGGAAGCAGAAATAATCTTCTTTATCCTTAAATGCCGAAAGTCCGGTGATCTCAAAGCCTTTCTTGTATTCAAGGGGATATCCGTCGCTTGCAAGAATAACGCAGACAGCCGCATTATCGTAAAACTCAACGGGAGTTTCCGAAAGCTTACCGTCTATGCAGGCTTCCATAACATCAAGCACGTCCGACTTCATACGTGTCAGAACGACCTGTGCCTCGGGATCTCCGAATCTGGCATTATATTCAAGTACTCTGGGTCCCTTTTCGGTCAGCATAAGTCCAAAGAAAATGACTCCCTTGAACTCTCTTCCTTCCGAAAGCATTGCATCCACTGTGGGCTGATATATGTATTCCTTACAGAACTTGTCAACTTCCTCGGTATAGAAGGGGCTCGGTGAGAAATTGCCCATTCCTCCTGTGTTAAGTCCCTGATCCCCGTCCTTGGCACGCTTGTGATCCTGAGCCGATGACATGGGTTTGATGGTATGTCCGTCGGTAAAAGCAAGAACAGAGACTTCCCGACCGGTCATAAACTCTTCGATGACTATCCTGTTTCCGGCAGAGCCGAACTTCTTGTCAAGCATCAGCTCTTTAACGCCGTCCCTGGCTTCCTCAAGGGTGTTGCAGATCAAAACGCCCTTTCCGAGAGCAAGCCCATCCGCTTTAAGTACGATTGGCATGGGAGCGGTCTCAAGATATTTAAGCGCATCCTCAGCCGAATCAAAGGTCTCGTAAGCAGCCGTGGGAATGTTGTACTTTTTCATAAGGTCTTTGGAGAAGGCCTTGCTTCCTTCAAGGATAGCCGCATTCTTACGAGGTCCGAATACGCGCAGTCCCTTGCTTTCCAATACGTCCGTAAGACCTCCCACAAGAGGATCATCCGGTCCGACTATTACTAAATCAACGGAATGTTCGAGTGCGAAATCAGCAATCCTGTCAAATTCCATCACGCCGATGGGTGCACATTCCGCAAGCTCTGCGATCCCTGCATTTCCGGGAACACAATACAGCTTTGATAATCTTGATGACTTAGATACTGCTCTTGCTATGGCGTGCTCTCTTCCGCCGCCACCTACTATGAGTACGTTCATATCCTGTCCTTATCTCCTATTTCGATAAGCCCTTTGGCTATATCACTGATGGCCTGCGGCAGAATGATCCACTCGGCCTGTTCCATAACCCGCTTCTGTAATATTTCAGGAGTGTCTCCCGGTTCCACATTGACAGCTTTCTGTGCAATAATACGCCCCGTATCTATGCCTTCGTCCACGAAATGAACCGTGGCTCCCGTAACCTTGACACCTCTTGCCAGCACTCCTTCATGCACCTTAAGACCGTAATAGCCCTTGCCGCAAAAAGAAGGTATAAGGGACGGGTGAATATTGATGATGCGATTGGGAAACTCCCTGATGATCCCCGAAGGGATATTCACAAGGAAGCCGGCAAGAACAATAAGATCGGGACTTGCTTCCCTTATGGCATTTAAAAGAGCCTCGTTAAATGCTCCCCTGTCTAAATAATCCTTTGGCGAAACACATACGCTTTCGCTTTGGTGCTCCTTAGCCCTTGTAAGGGCGTATGCACCGGGATTGTTACTGATGACCCGCACGATCTTTGCGTCCTCGATCTTGTGGGACTCTATTGCTTCGTATATGGCGTTAAGGTTGGTGCCTCCGCCCGATACACAAACTACGATTCTAAGCATGAAAACCTCTTTTAAGCCCTATGGCTCACCGTTTCCTAATTAAGGATAACACCCTTTCCTTCTACGGTCTTACCGACAATATAAGGTGTATCTCCCGCACTCTTTACAGCCTCCATTACAGCATCTGCATCGTAAGGATCGCAGCAGATGACCATTCCGAGACCCATATTGAAGGTGTTGTACATCATCTCATCGGAGATGTTGCCTTTCTTTTGCATGAGTTTGAAAATGGCAGGTACGGTATAACTGTTAAGATCGATGGAAGCAGCGATGCCTTCGGGAAGCATTCTCGGAATGTTCTCGTAGAATCCGCCACCTGTGATATGGCTGCAGCCCTTTAAACGAACGCCTGCGTCCTTGACAGCCTTAAGAGCCTTGACATAGATCCTGGTGGGCTCGATCAATGCCTCTCCAAGGGTCTTTCCAAGTTCCTCGTAATAGGTATTGAGGCTCTCCGTGGTCATTTCAAAAACCTTGCGGACAAGGGAGAAACCATTGGAATGAACACCTGATGATGCAATTCCGATAAGAGTATCTCCGGGCTTGATGTCGTGACCGTCGATGATGTCCTTACGATCCGCAACACCTACCGCAAATCCTGCAAGATCGTACTCATCCTCGGGCATAAGTCCGGGATGCTCTGCAGTTTCACCGCCGATAAGAGCACAGCCTGACTGCTTGCAGCCTTCGGCAACACCCTTTACGATATTTGCGATCTTCTCGGGAATATTGCGCCCGCAAGCTATATAATCAAGGAAAAATAAAGGTTCTCCACCCGCACAGGCTACATCGTTAACACACATGGCAACCGCGTCTATTCCGATGGTGTCGTGCTTATCCATTAAGAAAGCAAGCTTAACCTTGGTGCCGCATCCATCGGTTCCTGAAAGAAGAACCGGCTCCTCCATCTGCTTAAAAGCATTGGCTGAAAATGCACCGGAGAAGCCTCCGAGTCCGCCTATAACCTCCGGTCTCAGGGTTCCTTTTACATGCTCCTTCATCAGTTCAACAGACTTGTAACCGGCTTCAATGTCAACGCCTGAACTCTTATAATCCAATCCCATTTAATATTCTCCTTTTACTGATAGTCCTTATATCCGACTTCCTGTAACTTAGCGTCCTTCTTAACTACCGCATCCTTAAGACCCACGGAATACTCCTTAAGCCTTCCGAGAAGTGCAGCATCGGAAGTTGCAAGTATCTTGGCCGCAAGAAGTCCCGCATTGGCACCTCCGTTAATGGCAACCGTTGCAACAGGGATACCCGAAGGCATCTGCACTATGGAATACAGTGAATCACGGCCTCCCAGGCTCGTTGTATGCATGGGGATACCGATGACGGGCATGGGGAAGATAGCTGCGCACATGCCGGGAAGATGAGCTGCCATTCCGGCTCCCGCAATGACTACCTTAACGCCACGCTCCTCGCAGGACTTGGCATAGTCAAAGAAAATGTCGGGCTCTCTGTGAGCAGAGATTATCCGCATTTCATATTCGATCTTAAGTTCGTCCAAAATGGCCGCTGCCTTGGACATAACGGGCATGTCGGAATCGCTGCCCATGACTATTGAGACTAAAGGCATATATAATCCTTTCGTATGAATGATACGCTTCCATCTGCCAAATAACGATTTCTCCGTCCAATTTCGCCTGCGTGGGGCTTTAACCCATAAAAGCCACTCGCCCTACTCGGCGAAGGGACTGCGAAATCGATTTGTCAGATGTCCGCTTACTTTATTGTTAAGGATGTTCGCTTACTTTATTGATAAAGGTTTTCACTTAATCTATTGGTTATATGCCTGCGTATAATATCGCGCTTACGAATAGCAGGTCGATTACGTTCCAGATTATACCTATGTATGCAAATAAATAAAATTTGTCCGGCTCGTTCTTTCCCATGAGACCGATGATGATACCCGCTGAGGAGAAAAGGGTACACATAAACCCTATTGCCCCGAATGTGGGACTTATCTCGCCCTTGGCACGGTAAGACATCACTATGAGAAAACACAATGTCAAAAAGGAAACAAGTGCAAGAAGGGAAGAAAAAATCCCCTTCTTAGTGTGCTCCTTATTACTGTATATGATCTTACGTTTGCCAGCTTTCATACCACAATATATTGTACATTTATATCAGAGTAATCGCAAGATATTTTTTTATGTGTCGTACCCTACCGGGCACGACATATTCCGTACTCTTTGTAGTAGGCATCGATTGCCGCCTTTAAAGTGTCATCGATAATGACCTTTCCTTTGTATGGCTTGTTGTAAAGATGCTCCACAACCTCCGCCATTGTAACGATGGCAGCCGTCTTAAATCCGTATTTCTCTGAGATCTCCGTAAGTGCGCTCTTTTCGCCCTGGCCACGTTCCATACGGTCTACGCTTACCACAAGTCCAAGGACATCCACGTTACCCTGAGCCTTGATGATGGGCAGTGTTTCCTCGATGGAAGTTCCTGCGGTGGTCACGTCCTCAATGATAAGGATCCTGCTTCCGTCAGTAATGGGAGTTCCGAGAAGAATTCCCTTGTCGCCGTGATCCTTTATTTCCTTACGATTGCTGCAGTATCCGATCTCCTTGCCGTATTCTCTGTAGATCTCGCTGACGGTGGTAACCGAAAGGGGAATACCCTTGTAAGCGGGCCCGAAAAGAATGTCAAAATCAAGGCCGAAATTATCCTTAACAGCCTTGGCATAATACTGACCTAGCTTTGATAACTGAGCACCGGTCCTGTAAAATCCCGTGTTTACAAAGAAAGGGGTCTTGCGTCCGCTCTTGGTTACGAAATCACCGAATTTAAGGACTTCGGAGTCTACCATGAATTCAATGAATTCCTGCTTATACTGTTCCATACATATATCCTTTCACTTAAAAGATGGAATTGATATCTTCCTTCATGTCTATCACAGCCTGTCTTGCGGCATCCGCATAATTCTCCGCGCCAAACTTCGCGTATTTCTCCTGCTTGTAGGCTCCGATTATGCCGCGGGAACTGTTAACGATGGCACCAAGTCCGTCCTTGTTAAAGAAAGGCTTAAGATCCTTGGCCGTTCCGCCCTGTGCTCCGTATCCTGGAACGAGGATAAGAGTCTTGGGCATAACCTTGCGGAGTACAGCGCCCATTTCGGGATAGGTCGCGCCAACAACAGCGCCAACATAGCTGTAGGAATCGCCCATCAGCTGATCGCCCCATTCTTTTACCTTGTCTGCAACATGCTCATACAGGGGACGACCGTCTATCACTCTGTCCTGGAACTCGCCCGAACTGGGATTTGAAGTCTTAACAAGCACGAAGATGCCTTTCTTTTCCCTTGCGCATACATCCATAAAGGGCTTAACTCCGTCGGATCCAAGGTAAGGATTGACGGTAACGAAATCCTCGTCAAAGCCGTTAAGACGCTTTCCGTTAAGTTCCACGCCCGATAAATGTCCGATGGCATAAGCTTCACTGGTGGAGCCGATGTCGCCTCGCTTGATGTCACCGATAACGGTAAGGCCCTTTGAGTGGCAGTAATCAACGGTTTCCTTGAAAGCGATGAGTCCGGGGATACCGAACTGCTCATACATGGCGATCTGAGGCTTTACTGCGGGAATGAGGTCCGCGCACGCATCAACCAGCGCCTTGTTATATTCAAGTACTGCATCTGCGATTGCCTGCAGACTCTCGCCCTTTTCTTTGACATGTTTGGAAAGAACGTGTTCGGGAATGAGTTTAAGTGTGGGATCAAGGCCTACTACGATGGGAGCCCGTTTAGTCTTGATCTGTTCAATTAATCTGTTAATCATAGTTACCTCTGGTCATAAAAAAGGGGCTGTTGTTCACAGCCCCTTAGTTTGTCTTTTACGCAAGTACTCCAGATATGCTGTCTACATATTTCTTGATATTCGAAGCATTAACGTATTTCTTCTGCTCGCCGTCCTTGATTACAACCAGTGTCGGCGCCTGCATTATCTTGTATTTGCCCGCAAGCTCCGTATTCTCTTCGGCATCGATAAGGATATAGTCGACACCTTTAAGCATCTCTTTGGCAAGCTTGCAGTTAGGGCAGGTCTTGGTGGTAAAGAGATAGGTTACATCATCGGCGCTCTTGAAATCAACCTTCACATCATCCCCTTCGCCGGTCAGCTTGACCATTGTACGAATAGGACGCTTGAGAGAAGAATTGGCAATATCGTATGTTACACGATTAACGTATTCCTGGCTCTTTCCGTCGTTCCAGTTCTGAACCGGTCTGTAATATCCGGTGATACGGCTGTAAACTTCGGTGGTCTCTCCGCAGAAAGGACATATTTTCTTTTCCCCGGCAAGGTATCCGTGATTGCGGCAGATACTGTAAGTGGGGCTCAAAGTGTAGTAAGGAAGCTTGTAGTTCTCTGCGATGGTCTTAACAAGGTTCGCTGCTGCCTTCCAGTCGGGGAGCTTCTCTCCGAGGAATGCATGGAATACGGTACCTGATGTATACAAGGTCTGTAATTCATCCTGGATATCAAGTGCGTCGAAGATATCAGCGGTATAATCAACGGGCAGATGGGATGAATTGGTGTAGTAAGGAGTATCTCCGGGCTTGCCTGCTGTCTTGATGGCGGGCCATTTCTTCTTGTCGTTCTTGGCAAGACGATAGGTGGTGGACTCTGCGGGTGTTGCTTCAAGGTTGTAGAGATCACCGTACTCCTGCTGGTAATCGGAAAGACGATTACGCATGTGGTTGAGTACTTCCTTGGTGAATTCCTGTGTCCTGACATCTGTCATGTCAGCTCTCAACCAGTTGGCATTGAGACCCACTTCGTTCATTCCGATAAGTCCGATGGTGGAGAAGTGGTTGTCAAAGCTGCCGAGATATCTCTTGGTATAAGGGTAAAGACCTTCTTCAAGGAGCTTGGAGATAACGCCGCGCTTGATCTTAAGAGAACGGGCTGCGATATCCATGAGTCTGTTAAGTCTCTTGTAGAAGTCGTCTCTGTCTGTTGAAAGGTACGCGATCCTGGGCATGTTGATGGTAACAACGCCTACAGAACCGGTTGACTCGCCTGAGCCAAAGAATCCGCCGGTCTTCTTACGAAGCTCACGAAGGTCAAGACGCAGACGGCAACACATGGAACGAACATCTGAAGGCTCCATGTCGGAATTAACATAATTGGAGAAATAAGGCGTTCCGTACTTGGCGGTCATTTCAAAGAGAAGCTTGTTATTCTCCGATTCAGACCAGTCAAAATCCTTGGTAATGGAATATGTGGGGATGGGATACTGGAATCCGCGTCCGTTGGCATCGCCTTCGATCATGGTCTCGATGAAGGCCTTGTTGATCATATCCATTTCCTTCTTGCAGTCCTTGTA
>JAILHY010000096.1 GCA_024695575.1 Lachnospiraceae bacterium | reverse complement strand
TTCCGAAGGTGATGTCATCCGCGTAGAAAAGCTTGACGCAGAAGTTGGCAAGTCCGTTACTTTTGATCAGGTTCTCGCAGTAAGCGATAAGGAACTTTCCGCAGGCGAAGCTGTAGCTAAGGCAACTGTTACCGCTACCGTTTTGAACCAGGATCGTGCCAAGAAAGTTATCGTTTACAAGTATAAGAGAAAAAGCGGTTATCACAAGAAAAACGGTCATAGACAAGCATACACTGAAGTTAAGATTGATAAGATCAACGCTTAATTGTTTGTTATAAAATGACTACAATTTCTTTTTACCTTGATGAACATGATAAGATCTGCGGTTTCGAAGCCAAGAATCACGCAGGATATGCTGCATCCGGCAAGGATATAGTGTGTTCTGCCATATCAGTTTTGACTTTGAATGCTATCAATTCTTTTGATGAACTTCTTCATTCGAATATCGAGTTTAAATCCGATGAGGGAACCGGTTACATGGATTTCAAGGTAACAGATTATGATAACGAAAGTGCACAGCTTCTTTTTAAGGGCCTTAAGCTTGGTCTTGAGGGTGTGCAGGAGAGTTATCCGAAGTATTTAAGATTGACAAATAGGAGGTGTAAACCATGATTAAGATGAACCTTCAATTTTTCGCTCATAAAAAGGGAGTTGGTTCTACCAAGAACGGTAGAGATTCCGAATCCAAGAGACTTGGTGCGAAAAGGGCTGACGGTCAGTTCGCTACAGCCGGAAGTATAATTTACAGACAGCGTGGAACCAAGATTCATCCCGGCGTTAACGTAGGCCGTGGTGGTGACGATACATTATTTGCTCTTGTTTCCGGTACTGTTCGTTTTGAAAGAGTTGGACGAAGCAAGACTCAGGCTTCTGTTTATCCGGTTGAAGAGAAATAATTGTAAGGATTTTTTGATCGTTTAGGGTTTCGTAATACAGGTTACGAAACCCTTTCTTTTTAAGGAGAAAAGCTATGTTTGCAGACAGAGCTAAGATTGTTATAAGGAGCGGCAAAGGCGGAGACGGACACGTTTCTTTCAGAAGAGAGAAGTATGTTCCCGACGGAGGTCCGGACGGCGGCGACGGCGGTGACGGCGGAAGCGTATGGTTCGAGATCGATGAGGGAATGAACACTCTTACCGATTATCGTTATATTCGCAAGTACAGTGCCGAGGACGGTGAGCAGGGTGGTAAAAGAAACTGCCGCGGTAAAAACGGCGAGGATATTACCCTTAAGGTTCCGGAAGGTACCATCATAAAGGATGAAGCTTCGGGAAAGATCCTTCTTGATATGTCCGGCGATAACAGACGTGTTAAGTTCTTAGAAGGCGGAAAGGGCGGTATCGGAAACCAGCATTTTGCAACAAGTACCATGCAGGCACCCAAATATGCCAAGCCCGGACACCCCGCAAGAGAACTGACTGTTCTTTTGGAGCTTAAATGTATAGCGGATGTGGGCCTTGTAGGATTTCCAAACGTTGGTAAATCCACACTGCTTTCCGTTATTTCCAATGCAAGACCCAAGATCGCCAATTATCATTTCACGACTCTGCAACCCAACCTGGGTGTTGTTGACATGGATGGTGTAGGCGGATTTGTTGTTGCTGATATTCCGGGACTTGTGGAAGGTGCCAGCGAAGGTGTCGGCCTTGGGCTTGACTTTCTTCGTCATATCGAGAGAACCAGGATCCTTGTTCACGTAATTGACGGTGCCGGTGTTGAAGGCCGTGATCCCATACAGGATATCTATACCATCAATAACGAACTTAAGAAATACGGCTCCGATGTATCAAAGAAACCTCAGGTTATAGTCGCAAACAAAATGGATGTATGCGATAATAAGGATGAGATCATCGGTAAACTCAAGGCAGAATTTGAGCCTCAGGGTTACGAAGTATTTGCTGTTTCAGGTGCAACACGCGAAGGTGTTAAAGAGCTTATCCTTCATCTTTTGGAGATGTTAAGCAAATATCCCCGCAAGACCGTTGTTTTTGAGCCCGAAATGGTACCTGAGTTTGCAGGCCTTTATTCCGATGAGCCTTACACGGTTTCATATGATAACAAAGAAAACGTATACTATGTTGAAGGTCCCCGCATTGAGAAAATGCTCGGTTATACCAATCTTGATTCCGAAAAGGGCTTTGAGTTCTTCCAGAAATTTATGAAGGACAACGGAATCCTTGATGAACTTGAGAAACTCGGCATTCAGGACGGCGATACCGTAAGAATTTATGGATTTGCCTTTGACTATTACAAGTAAAGAGGTTTATTATATGAATAGCAGACAACGTGCATTTTTAAAAAGTCTTGCCAGCAATCTCGACCCTGTTTTTCAGATTGGAAAGAGCACACTCACACCCGAGATCACCGATGCGGTAAGAGAATGTGTGGATGCCAGAGAACTTATTAAGATCGCCGTACTTAAGAACTGCGCGGCTGATCCCAAGGAAATGGCCGGTATGCTCGCCGATCGCGTAGGTGCCGAGGTTGTTCAGGTAATTGGAAAGAAAATAGTTCTTTTTAAGGAAAACAAGAAAGACGGAAAGATTGTTCTTCCGAAATAATTTAACTTTTGGAGGTTATTATGGCCGGAAAGAAAGTAGCAATCATGAGCGGATATTTTAATCCTGTTCATCTCGGGCATCTTCTTATTGCAGAGAACGCCTATGAAACTGTTGGTCTTGACGAGGTTTTGTTTATCCCTACCACCAATATTCCCGATGGAATGGAAATGCCTGATATCTGGACTCGAATCGAGATAACCGGTACATCCATCGAGGATAATTCTCATTTTGCACTTTCCACCATTGAAGCCGACAAAGGCGGCAAGTCTCAGCCCTACGAGACAGTTGAAGCCCTCAAAGCCAAATACCCTCAGAACGAGTATTATTTTATCGTTGGCGGCGACACACTTATGAAAATGGATAAGTGGGAATGTGTCGACAAGATCTTTGCCGATACCATCATTCTTGTTGCCAGACGTGTTGAAGTTGCGGATGCCGAAATGGATGCCCGCATCGAAGAGTACAAGAACAAGTACGGTGCAAGGATCCAGATCCTTCCCATTGAATACACCGATCTTTATTCTGCCAAGATAAGAGAACGTGTCAAAGCCGGACGATCCATCAGATATATGGTTCACTACAAGGCCGTTGAATATATCAAGAAACACAAGTTATACATAAGTGAGCAGTAATATCCGATGAAAGAGATCGATATCGTCAAAATACATAAGAAGCTTTCAAGGAAACTTGACGAAGAAAGATACATGCACACTCTGGGTGTTGAGTTTACCGCATGTTCCCTTGCAATGAAGTATGGAATTGACAAGGATAAAGCAAGGCTTGCGGGACTTCTTCACGATTGTGCCAAGGCATATGACTCTTCCGAGTATCTTGACATCTGTGCCAAGTACAATATTTCAGTCAACGAAGCCGAGAAAAAGAATCCCGGATTGCTTCACGCAAAGCTTGGCGGTTTCTTTACCATGAAAAAGTATCATGTTACCGACGGTGAGATAGTAGATGCAATAATATGTCATACAACCGGAAAGCCTGATATGAATCTTCTTGAAAAGATCATATACATTTCCGACTATATCGAACCAGGACGTGACATTCTTAAGCTTCCAAGGATCGATGAGATCCGAATGACAGCATTTACGGATATAGACTCAGCTTTATTTATGATTCTTGAAGATACAATGAAACATCTTAAGAATTCCGGTCATGTAATTGACCCCATGACCGAGAAGACCTATTTATATTACAAGGAAAAGGAAATAAACCGGTAATACATGGAAATTATTGATTATGTAAAGCTTGCTAAGCAGGCAATTGAAGAAAAAAAGGGTGAGTCCTGTGTTATTCTCGATATAAGCGACTTATCACCCATTGCAGATTATTTTGTTATCGCCTCCTGTAATAACGAAAACCAGATGAAGGCTGTTGTGGATGAAGTTGAAGATAAGCTTGCACAGGCCGGCGCCGGAAGCCTTAAAGTCGAAGGCAGTGAAGGTTCTTCCTGGATACTTATGGATTATGGCGATTACATGATCCATCTTTTTGATAAGGATGCCAGAGAGTTCTACAATCTTGATCGAGTATGGCAGGACGCCAAAGTTGTAAACTGATTAAAGATAACACTATAAAATAAGAGGCACATTGTGCCTCTTATTCTTTACTTCGAAGCTTGACCACATTGGCTGCGGAACGCTTTCTTTCATCCTCGATGGCAGCGTAGTGTTTACGGGTTGTGTTAACGTCTTTATGTCCCAGGACATCGGCTACAAGATAAATATCGCCTGTTTCTCTGTAAAGAGATGTGCCGTAGGTACTCCTTAACTTATGAGGAGTAATTTTCTTAAGACTTGTGACGTTTGATGCATATTTTTTGACAAGATTCTCAACGCTGCGAACGCAGAGTCTTTTATTTTGAAGTGATAAAAACAATGCATCCTCGCTGCCGGATTCCGGAATTATATGTGTCCTGATTTCAAGGTAATCGAGTAATGCATCTCTTACCTCATCGCCAAAATAAACCGTGGTTTCCTTGCCGCCTTTTCTTCTAATTAATATACCGTTTGTTTTAAAGTCCACATTGTTTATATTAAGGCCGACACACTCGGAAACTCGGATTCCTGTACCAAGCAGAAGAGTAAGTAAAGCCACATCCCTGACTTTGGTCTTGTTATGATATTTTAACTGACTCTTGGTAAGCTTTTCGCCATCCTCCACCATATCGAGCAAAGTAGCAACTTCATCGGGTTCGAGCCTTATAATTTCTTTTTGATGGATCTTGGGAGTTGCAACAAGGCTCGGAGGGTTGGTTGAAATAAGCTCCGATGTGTAGAAATACTTGTACATGCTCCTTAAAGAAGAAAGCTTGCGTGCTTTGCCTCTTTCGTCGTTTGTTATTTCTTTGTCATTCTTTTCATATAATGTAAGATATTCCAGATATTCTTCAATATCTTCGCGTTTGACCATATCAAGGACTGACAGGTCAAACTCTGTAATTTCTTTATTTTTCAAAGAAGGATTCTTTTCCTTAAGGAATTCAAAGAAAAGCCTAATATCGTATGCGTAAGAAAGCCTTGTACGGGATGAAGTATATTCCTCAATTCCGCGAAAATAAGTCTTGCAAAAAGGCGGAAGCTTAGCTGTTATTTCACGAAGCTTCATAATGTTTTCACGCATTATCTCGTCATGATAGCTAAGATTATTGTTTGCCATTGTCCCAACCTTTCAAAGTACTTTCCTGGATTGCCGTAAACATGCGGTTTCTGACCCCCGGAGCATCTTTATTGATATCACTGATGAGATCGTTAACATACTGACGTTTGGTATATCCGTCTGCAGGGCAGGAACTCTTTACAACAGGGATATTATTTTTGTTAACGAAGCCGATAACGTCAGCTTCATTCATATATATAAGCGGTCTTATTACGTAGAGATCCGTACGATCCAAATATGTGACGGGTGCAAAGGTGTTGAATCTTCCTTCATATATAAGAGACATTATCATGGTATCAACAACGTCATCCTTGTGGTGAGCGTATGCCACCTTGTTGCAGCCAAGTTTCTTTATTGCATCGTTTAAAGCGCCCTTCCTCATCTTGGCGCAAAGTGAACAGGGATTAGATTCTTTGCGATCTTCAAATATGATCTTGGCAATATCTGTGTGCTCTATGGTGTAATTAACATTAAGTTCCTCACACAATCGGGAAACAGCTGAGAAATCCATGTTTCCGAATCCAAGGTCCACGGTTATCGCTTCCAGTTCAAAGTGATTAGGGTAGAAGCGACGCAAGTGGGAGAGTGCGTAAAGAAGAGTGAGAGAGTCCTTGCCGCCGGAAATACCAACAGCGATCCTGTCACCTTCAGTTATCATTTTATAATCATCTGCAGCCCTTCTGACGAGGCTCAATAATTGTTGTAATTTCATGCAAATAATATACCACAATCAGACAATATTGTGTTAAACTAATTAAAGTATAAATCTGGATTGATCGGAGCATCCATTTTATGAAACTCAAGATTGAAAAGAAATACTTTCAGATAGGTCTTACCATTTTTCTGACAGCTCTTGCAATTATTCTTGTTTTCTTCGGCATTTATCGTATTAACAATATCAAAGGATATATAGCCAACATTAATCGGATTCTGTCACCGGTTATTTACGGCTTTGTTTTTGCATATTTGATGACGCCCTTACTCAATCTGTATGAGCATAAGATCGTTGAGCCTTTGTTTGCCAAGTTTAATCTGATGGAAAAAGCAGAAGAGAAGGCGCGTCACAATCGTATCCGTACCATTTCCATATTGCTTACCATGTTCTCGGTTATCTGGCTTGTTTATATGTTCTTTAAGTCGGTTGTTCCTGAATTGTATAACAGTATTTACAATATTATTTCCTCATATTCTGTATATTCAAACAACCTGATGACCTGGCTTAACAAGCTTATGCAGGATAATCCCGATCTTTCGAGATTCATTTCTCAGCTTGTACAAAGCTACACCGAAGAGACGGAAAATTTCTTTTCCGATGTGGCGCTTCCCACAGTTCAGAGGTTGTTGCTTCCCAACGTCAATAACTGGCTTGCCAATATTTCAGCCAGTATCGTTAAGTTCGTTAAGCTTTTATGGAATCTTGTCATCGGCCTTATCATTTCCGTATATGTAATGTCCGGAAAAGAAAAATTTGCCCGCGGCGGCATAAGGCTTTCATACGCATGCTTTGAAAGAAATACAGCAAACAAGTTTATCGAATCCGTTAGATACACCCATCATACATTTATCGGTTTCTTTGGCGGCAAGGTTATCGATTCCCTTATCATCGGCGTACTTTGTTATTTCGGCTGCCTGATACTTAAGATTCCTTTCACCGTACTTGTAAGCGTTATCGTTGGTGTGACTAATATAATTCCTTTCTTTGGTCCTTACATCGGAGCAATACCCAGTATTATCATTATTTTGATGGTGGATCCGATTAAAGCTTTGTATTTCCTGATATTTATTTTGATTCTGCAGCAGGTAGACGGTAATTTCATCGGTCCAAGGATCTTAAGCGAATCTACCGGATTAAGCAGCTTCTGGATTATTTTTGCCATCACGCTTTTCGGCGGTCTGTTCAGTGTTGTGGGCATGGTAATCGGTGTTCCCGTTACAGCGGTGATTTTTGCGGGTATCAACTCCGTTACCGATGGCTGGCTTATTAAAAAAGACCTGCCTACAGACCCCAAATCTTACTCAAAAGTCGGCTCTATAACCGACGAAGGCGAATTTATTCCCTACGAATATGTTCCCCGTAAGAAAAAGCCCAAGAAGAACAACATCTTTTACCGCGCAGGAAAGACCGTCTGGGAGTTTTTAAAGAGGATCTGCGGTAAGATCAGGGACTTTTTTTTAAATCTTTTTAAGAAAACAGGAAAAAAGAAATAATCCCTGTTTACTTATAAATAACTACTCAATGATTTACAGTTTCTGGGTTGAAATCAAGCTTATCCAGTGGAAAGTAAGCCACGAGTCATTTGCATAACAAGAATACATTAAGGGAGCCAAGAAATTTCTTAGCTCCTTTTTCTTCAAAAAATGATTCATGAAGGTACAGATTATAAGAGGTTAAAAAAACATAAATCAAATATAATACAAGAAAACAAATCACAGGAGGGGAGTTTTTATGTCACACTATGCAAACTTTAAAGTAACTGTTTATTGTGTCGCACAGGTTCTGGATCGTATGGATCTTGAAACCCTAAGCAGACAATATGATTTTATCGAAAAGTATATCGGAATAGATAAAGTGTATTTAGAACCATATCGCGGCGGATGCTTTGTAGATAAGGATAAAATGCGCAGTTTTATTAGTTTCTTTAAAGAAAAAGGCATAGAAGTTTCGGGAGGCTTTACCACCGTTGTTCCCGACCTTTCTGATGATGACAAAAAGAAACAGCGTTTATTTGGCACATTCTGTTATTCAAATGCTAAAATGCGCGAATACGTTAAAAAAATATCCGAATACTGCGCCGAACAATTCGATGAGATCATTCTTGATGACTTTTATTTTACCAATTGCACATGTGAGGAGTGTATAAAAGCAAAAGGAAACAGAAGCTGGACCGAATTCAGAAAAGATCTGATGAAGGACGTTTCTGAAAACCTGATTGTTGGTCCGGCCAAGAAGATAAATTCCAAAGTTAAAATGATCATCAAGTATCCCAACTGGCGGGAATCCTATCACGCGACCGGATATAGACCCGATGTTGAGAAAGATATTTTCGATTATGTGTATACCGGAACCGAGACAAGAGCAAGTGCTTATCAGGATCAACATCTGCCCACTTACCTAAGCTATAGTCTTGTACGATGGATGGATGAGGCTTCCGAAGGCAGAAATAAAGGCACATGGTTCGATACATATCAATGCTGGCCAATTGATGATTACCTTGAACAGGGTTATCTATCCGCCTTTGCAAAGCCTGAGGAAATTACTCTATTCCAATGGTCCGATCTATATGAAAACAAATTGATAACGCCTTTAGGTTTACAATTGTCAAGGATTGACCGAATGCTGTCAAACGCCGGGAACCCTGTTGGAATTTCCGCATATATTCCTTATGTTTCCCAAGGTGAAAACCATCTGGAAGATTTCCTTGGAATGCAAGGATTTCCGCTTAATCCAACGCCTGTTTTTCCTGAAGACGGAATGGTTTTATTAACTCAGAGTTCGTTGTGTGATGATAATGTGTTTAATAAGCTTAAGGCATTTCTTTTGAATGGTGGCAAAGCCTTTGTAACTACAGGTTTTGTTGATAAAGCTCCGGAAAAAGAGTGGGAAGAATTGAGCAGTGCATATATTACCGGCAGAAAGCTTAACATCAACCGCTATTATAAAACCGACGATCCTGCAGGTTATCTTGAAGATGTGGAGCCAATTCTGTTTGCAGATATTCAGCACTCGAACAATCTTTCGTGGTCGCTGTTGAACGGCGGTGTTGGCGAATATCATACAACCTTGCTGTTAAGAGATACCTATGGGCCGGGACAGATGTATCTGATAAACGTACCTGAAAATCCTTCAGATCTTGCAAGAGTTCCGGAATGGGCTATGGAAAGCATCAAGAGACTGTTGAATTATAACGGAGTATACGTAAGTGCAAAGAACGTTTCAGTATTTAATTACAATAATGACACATTTATACTTTATGCCCATGTAACCGGTAAAGCTCATCCGATACATACTAAGATTCATATTCAATCGGAAAAAGCAAGTCTAAAACAATTATGTGTCGCAGGACCCGATAACAAAGACCGTGAAGTTGAGCTAACGTTAAGCAAGAGTTTCCGTGACTATAAACCCATAACAGAACTTGTAGCTGATGTAATCCTAAATCCAGGCGAATTCTACGAATACAGACTTAGCAGGGATTAAGCCAATCAATGGCCTGAAAAACGTACACTAACTATTCGATAAAGTGTCCTTTTGCGAATAGTTGGAAATAGGATTATTAAGCTACTATCTTTAGATATAGACAATAATAAAGGCCGTTTGCATTTCGCAAGCGGCTTTGTTATTATCGGAAATCACATTCCGTATAATAAGGAATTATGATGTATAATCCGGAAATCACCACGTCGTTGTTCATATTGTTGATACTCATGATTTCCTTGACCATTCTGTCTACGGATTTGAACTCTGAGGAATAATATCTGTCGGCAAGTCCGTATAATGTGTCCCCCGGTTCAATCTGAACACTTGCATAACACTTACATGTTGTTCTGTTCCCGGCAGCCATACTCTTGGTACCGAAAAACAAAACAGTCATTATTATAATAAGAACAAATGTTAAAACTAATATCGTAATGTGTCGCTGTAACTCTCTGTTGCGACGCCTTTTACTATTAATGATAAGCTGTTCTGTACGTGTGATCCCGGTATGTGCTGTCATATTATACCTCCGAAAACCTGAACCCTTGTTCCTTACGAACATATGTTATTACAGAACAAAGTTTTTGTCAACATATTTTCCGAACATTTTTTCGAAAAATATGTTTGCAATTGTTTGTTCGATATGTTATGATTATCTCAGGATTTCACAAAGGAGGTATTTATATGCAGGCAGCATCACCCAAACAGCAGGAAATACTTGATTATATCAAACAGTTTGTATTGACCAAGGGTTATCCGCCTTCAATCAGAGAGATCTGCGAAGGCGTTCATCTTAAATCTACATCTTCCGTATTTACTCATCTTGAAGGTCTCGAGAAGAAAGGCTACATCAAGCGCAGTTCATCCAAGACCCGTGCGGTTGAGATATGTGATGATTCCTTTCAGATGCTTCGTACCGAAACCGCACCTGTGCCTGTCGTCGGTACAGTGGCTGCCGGTCTTCCGCTTCTGGCCGAACAGAATATTGACGGATATTTTCCTATACCTATGGAGCGTATGCCCAGAGGTGAAGCCTTCATATTAAAGGTTAAGGGTAACTCCATGGTCAATATAGGTATCATGAACGGCGACTCAGTTCTTGTAGAGAGTACCCAGGACGTTCATAACGGTGATGTTGTGGTAGCTTTAATCGACGATTCCGCCACTGTTAAGACCTTATACAAGGAGAACGGGCACATTCGCCTGCAGCCCGAGAACGACGAGATGGAACCCATTATCGTCGATGACTGCATGATCCTTGGCAAAGTTTTCGGGGTATACAGATTCTTTTAACCAATCTCAATACTTACGTATATAAAGAGGACGCCCGGAATGAGCGTCCTCTCACATGATAAAAAAATACCGCCCTTTCCATAACGGATCGGGCGGTTTAACGTTCCTACAGATAATATGCAATTATCAGCTGTTACGACGACTCTCTATGTCTTCAACATACTGAGTGATGAGCTTAACGGTACCATCGATTCCAAGTCTGGCAGAATTGATGCAAAGATCATAGGAATCAGCACGTCCCCATTTCTTGGATGAGTAGTAATTGTAATAGGACTGACGCTGTTTATCCTTGCGAATGTAGAGCTCGCGAGCCTTACTCTCGTTGGTAAGATCAGGATTGGTTGCAAGCAGATGCTTTACTTTGAAATCATCGTCAGCATAAATGAAAAGATTGATCACATTATCAAACTCGCTTAAAGCATAATCTGCGCAGCGGCCTACGATAACGCAGGGGCCTTCTTTGGCCATAGCCTTGATAGCGTCGAACTGTGCAAGGAAAACCTTGTGACTGATTGGCATATCCACAAATGCAGATGAATTATAGCCAAAAGAATATGTATCCATTACAAGGTTATATAAAAAGGAATTGGTGGGTCTTTCGTCGTGATTCTGAATCATCTCTTCACAGAATCCTGATTCTTTAGCAGCTCTCGTCAAAATAGTTTTATCACAAAAAGGAATATCAAAATACTGCGCTACCTTTTCACCTATTTCATGTCCGGCCGATCCAAATTGACGTCCTATGGTAATAATTGTATTCATAGGCACCTCCTTTAATCGTCTATTTACTACATAAATATTCTAACATATGTAAATTAATAATTCAATTTCGCAAATAATTCAATATTTTATTGAAATAGTCAGGCAACTGCGAGTCAAAGACCTTGTGCTCACCGGTAGACGGACTGGTAAATCCAATAGTCTTTGCATGAAGGATCTGTCCTTCACATTTAACAGGCTCCTTGCCACCGCAATACAGGGGATCACCCATTAAAGGATGCTTTAAGTCAGCCATGTGAACACGGATCTGGTGAGTCCTGCCCGTTTCCAACTTAAACTCCACATAGGAATAGTCCCTGAAGTATTCCAACACTCTGTAATTGGTAACGGCCGGTTTACCACCGGGAACAACTGCCATCTTAAGCCGGTTTGACGGGTCTCGACCGATAGGTGCATCCACTCTCCCGCTTTCAGGCTCAAGTCTCCCATGAACTATTCCGTGATAAATCCTGTCAACACTGTGAGCTTTGATCTGCTCGGCAATTGAATTATGTGAAATATCGTTCTTACAGATAATAAGCAGTCCAGATGTATCCTTGTCGATCCTGTGAACTATCCCCGGACGCAAAACTCCGTTGATCCCGCTTAGGCGTCCGTCCATATGATAAAGTAGTGCATTGACAAGTGTGTCATTATAGTGTCCGTTAGAAGGATGCACTACCATGCCTTGTGGTTTGTTGACGATTGCCACATCATCATCTTCGTATACAATATCGATGGGAATATCAACCGCTTCCACATTAAGGATCTTGGAATCGGGCACCAAGAAAATGATCTCATCATCAGATCTTAACCTGTAATTTGACTTACGAACAAATCCGCCGACTTTCAGGTTTCCGTCTTCGATTGATCTTTGTATAAAAGAACGGCTTAAAGAATCTATTGAATTTGTTAAAAACTTATCGATTCGTTCACCTTCGTCTTCAAATTCAGCAATAAACCTGTATTCTTTCATCTAAATCTCTCTTATCTTCTTTTCCTTGAAGCGCAGGAAGTTAAGATCATCTTCTTTGTAATAAAAGACTAAAGCCAGAACAAGTCCGACCGTTCCGACAGTCAGAAAAACATCCGCCACATTAAATATAGGAAAATCAAAAGAAATAAAGTATATAAAATCGATCACAGCCGAATAAAGGATTCGGTCGGCGATATTACCAATGGCGCCTCCAAGTATAAACGCAATGCATATATGAGAGTGGATATACTTGATCCTGCCCGGAGATTTAATAATATAATATATACCCGTAAAGAGCACAACAATGAATATCAGTATAAAGAAAGAAGTCTGTCCCTCAAGCACAGAAAATGCTGCGCCCGGATTTTCCGTATAACGGAATTCAAGCAACCCGTTAAATGCCGATACAGCCGGATGATCCTTAAGCTTGGTAATGGCATAATACTTACTGATCCTGTCTGCAACTATGCAAAGGATCAGTAAAATGATGTCCTGTATATATAAGATGCTTTTATTAATAACCCGAGAGTGCATACTAGTCTATCAGTCTTCTTCTTTAAAATTCAGTTCATCAAGAGCCGCTTTGATTAGCTCTCTGTCAATATCTTTAACGTATACTGCTTTACCTGCCTTCTTTAAAAGAACCATGTTGATGGCCTTACCGGTGTTCTTTTTATCGTTACAAAGCAAGTCTATCATGGGTGTAACATCCTCAGTTACAAAAGAAATAGGCAGATTAAAGGGTACGAACATATCCCTGATCTCGTAATAGAGTTCCATGGGAATCATATCCATTTTCCAGGAAATAAAAGCAGCAGCAACACATCCGAGAGCAACGCATTCTCCGTGAAGATATTCGCCCTTAAAGTAACTTTCTATGGCATGACCTATGGTATGCCCAAGATTCAAAAGAACACGGTCTCCGTGCTCAAAAGGATCCTTCGCAACAATGTCTCGCTTAATCCCCTGCGCAGTCTCTATCATATTAATGAGAGTTTCGGGCTCTTTGTCAGAGATTTCATAAATATGATCAACAAGCCACACATAAAAGCTTTCTTTTGCAAGAAGGCCTGCCTTCATGATCTCAGCAAAGCCGGCATAATACTCTCGCTCGGGAAGTGTCTTGAGGGAATCAATGGCTGCATAGACTAAAGAAGGCATGTAAAATGCGCCTATGGAATTCTTGACGCCCTCGTAATCTATGGCAGTCTTACCTCCGATGGAGGAATCAACCATGGATAAAAGCGTGGTCGGAACCTGAACAAAAGGAATACCGCGCTTAAAAATGGAAGCTGCAAATCCGGTAAGGTCACCGATCACACCGCCTCCAAGACCGATGAGCACGTCATTTCTGTTAAACTTCTTACCAATAAGAGTACTCAGGATCTTATTGAGATATTCAAAAGATTTGGTGGGTTCCCCGGGTGGAAGGATCAATACGTCCGTATCGTATCTATCCTTTAACTGTTCCTTGATCACATCAGGATAGCCGGCTTTGCAGACATTCTCATCCGTAACTATCAAAACTCTGGCTGATTCAGGGAAAAGGCCCTTAAACCTGTCTCCAAATTCAGAATAATCCTCCGTGATCACAATATCATATTTATTTACTGTAGATGCACTTACGCTAAACTCTTTCATACTAACTCCGGATCATAAAATATAAAAAAGCTGCTCTTTAACGGAGCAGCCTTAAATCAAAATTATAAAGAATCAAAATTGCCGGTCAGACTGTCCTGAAAATCTCCTGAAACATCAACACTCGCAGGAGTTGCAATGAAGATATAGTTGGAAATTTTCTGAAGATGTCCGCCTATGGCATAGCAACAGCCGATAACCATATCAAGAACTCTCTGTGAAATATCGATCTTGATCTCTTCAAAATTAAGCACAACGGTCTTGTCGTCAAGCAGTGCCTGACAAACTTCTGTTCCTTCTTCAAAAGACTTGGGTTTAAAAACACAAACGCTGTTATCGTTCATATTAAACGGCCTCTTTTTAACGGGTGCTTTACGTTCTGTTTGTCTGGGTTTGTCGATGGAAACGACACGCTCTGGTTCGGGATCTTTGGCTACGGGCTTGGACTCGGCATAACCGTCATCCTCGGGATCGTAGTAATCTTCCTCTTCCCCCTCGTCGCCTATTTTCATCATGGTCAAAAGCTTATCCATTACTCCCATTGGTAAATCTCCTTAAATCGCTAGTTATTGCAAAAATAAAATATCAATAAATATATTATCATTGTTTTGACTGTCTATGTCAATGAATTAATATACAAAGTCCTTATCGGTAACGATCTTGGCATCAAGCGCAACATAGTCGTAAGCCCTTAATCCATAGGCCGCATTAGGCTTAACTATAGCATATTCGTCGTTCTGATAAAGAATTTCGATTCGCTTAAAATCCGCATAACCCTTGTTAATATTATATACACCGATTAGGCTTCCCTGCTTACCTACAACAAATGTATTAAGGGTATTTGAGTCGCTGTCGGCACCGGGCCTTATGATAACATCACCGTAGTTTAATGAGGATGTGTCCACGTAATACTCCAGCTCGTCTTCTTTTGCTATGTTGATCTCAACGAACCTTACATTGGAACCGTCATCGGTATATTCTTTACGCAAAACACCGTAATTGCTTGAATTATCTCCAAGAGTGACGAAATCCTTGTCGATCAAATAGAAACTCTTGTTGGCAATGGCGGAATTGGGGATCTTAAGACCCTTGTCCTCCTCAAGCATCAATTCAACTTCAACGAATCTGTCCTTACAGAAGGTGATCATTGAATTGGTAAAAGAAAGCTGTATCAGTGAATTCTCTTCAAACGTATTGATAAGTGTAACTTTACCCCATGAGGACGTGCCGGTCTTTGAAAAAAGAACCTCCACGTAATCTGAACTTGTGATCTTCTCGACCTCATCATTGGGAACAAGCACCACAATCGACCAGTTTTCGTCAAAAACATACTTGTAAACAAAACCGCCGGCTTCCACCAGATCATCGTTAAACACGGAAGTCCGCTCATAATTCTCTTCGTTGAAATCCTCTTCGCTTAGATCAGAAGGAAGAAAAATCTCATACCCATCCTGATAGTAAAGTGCGATTCCGGGACTCTTAGCCCTGCAGTAATCGATAATATCATTGGAATGACCGCTGTTGATATTAGATATATCATCGATTATCATGCGGTTTTCAATCTGGGCAAGGCTGCCGACCATTCTGCCTTCGAAGGATCTGGCATCGGTAAAGGCTCTCTCGTTAAAATTCTTGGAAAAAAGCTTGATATCCTGTCTTAATGATGAAAGCTCATCCTTGGTAAGGGAATTGTCACTTGTAGGATCCTTACCAATAAGATCCGAAAACTTACCGGTCTCATCGATACAGTAGATAAGGTTGTTATAGGCTACTCTCTCACCTTCCCTTATAAAGTAACTGATATAGCCGGAATCACCGGAAGTAACAACAGTTTCCTTACGAAGAGCAATGCCGTTATATATCCTGTTTTCAGACAAAGAACCCGTCTTAACCTGGTAGCCCTTTATGTTCTGTGACTTGGAACTGATAATGACACAGATCACCACATAAACAAAAATGACAGCAAAAATAACGGTGCCTAGGTTTATTCTTTTGTTATTCTTTATGCGGACAACGTTACCCTTCGCCATGCCAAAAAACCTCAAAAACTAAAGACCCCGACTCTCGCCGAGGTCTGGTAAAATCCATTTATTAAAGAGAGATGATAACCTTTGATTTAGCTTTGGGAGGAAGATCTTCCTCCTTGGCTGAAAGTGAAAATACGAAGTCAACTCCGTATTTCTCTCCGATGGGCTCAAGCTTGTCAAGAAGCGCATCAAGATTGGTAAGATCCGCCTTTGATAAAACAAGGAGATTATCGCAGTAAATCTGCTCAAGATCGTGATCCTGAGAAATGATACCACAGATGAAGCCGGCAAATATATCAGGATTATCAATAAAATAATCGGATACATCGATCAGCCTTACCTTGTTGTTGAGCTCATACATGTGCTTGGTGCTCTTGTCAAGGAATACGATGTTACCCGATATTGATTTGATTTCACTATTAACTTTTTCAAGAAGCTGTTTGGTCTTGCCCTTTCCCTTCTCGCCTACGATTAACTGAACCATTGGAAACCCTCCTCTGACATGTATCCATTGGATACGTGATAGTATTATTATAAATTATATAGGTCAGAAATACAACTGTTAATTCGTGATAACCATCAACAGTTCCGTCATTTCTTTATAAAGAAAATCCCTTGTATCAGAGTCAAGAATAACGGCTATATAAGGATTGGAATACTTGTCCTTAACGTACAGAGCAAGACAGTATCCGCCCTCATCCGTAGTACCCGTCTTACCGCCGACTATGGTAACGGTATCGGGCATTTCATAAGTGCCTCTGAAAAAGTGATTGGTATTTACGGAATTAACGCCGTGTTCCTTACCGGACCTGTCATGATAAATGGTCTGGTATTGCTTGCACTGGATTATTTCAAGCAGATCAGGATTCTTTATCGCCTCGTTAAAAATAAGATAAAGGTCATAGGCCGTTGTATAATGATCGTCCTCGTGAAGCCCGTGAGGATTGGAAAAATGCGTCCCCGTGGCGCCGAGAGCCAGTGCCTCTTCATTCATGAGATTACAGAAAGCTTCGATCGAACCGGAAACATGCTCCGCAATGGCAACAGCCACATCATTGTAACTGGATACAAGCATCAGATGCAGCGCCTGATCCATAGTCATGGTGTCACCTTCAACAAGCCCGAGAGCCACAGCGTCCGGAACACCCAGCGCACTAACTGATCTTGTACATGTAATGACTTCGTCAAGAGAACTGTTCTTAAGGGCTACATAGGCAGTCATGACCTTGGTGATACTTGCGGGATACTTCTTTTCGAAGGGATTAAGTGCAAATATTTCCTTTTGACCGTTTAAGTCAATCAGAATTCCCGAGGAAGCATGAGTAAGATCGTATTTCTCGATATTATCTTCCGTAAAAGCAACAAGATCCGAAGCAAAGCCTTCAAGCTCAGCGTTGGAAAACAAGTTTCCGTCAACAAAAGCGGTTTCTTTGGCATAATCGGAAAAAGGATAGATAATCTCCTCCTTACCGCAGGCAGTCAAAGAAACCGTGATCAGTCCGGACAAAAGTACCGCTATTAACTTGGTGAATCTATTTGTACATTTCACGCCACTCTAAATCTCCGCGATCAAGTGATTTAATCAGTAATTCGGCACTTGCGAGGTTGGTCGCAAGTGGGATATTGTGCATGTCGCAAAGTCTTAAAACATTGCTGACATCGGGTTCATGTGACTTGGGAGAAAGAGGATCTCTCAAAAAGATCACAAGGTCAATCTGATTGTGCTCAATCTGCGCACCTATCTGCTGCTCTCCGCCAAGGTGACCTGCAAGATATTTGTGAACCGTAAGATTGGTGACCTCTTCGATTAGTCTTCCGGTGGTGCCGGTAGCGTAAAGATCATTCCGGCTTAAAATGCCTCTGTAGGCGATACAAAAATTCTGCATGAGTTTCTTTTTGGCATCATGCGCAATAAGTGCTATATTCATAAACCCTCCAATTTAGAGAAATTACCTCTCCTGTCTCGAATATCTCTGGCTTTAAGCCGGACATTTAGAACAAACCCAATACCTATATACAAACTTACAAGGGACGTAAGTCCGTAGCTTACAAAGGGAAGCGGAAGTCCCGTATTCGGCAAAAGAAACGTCGCAACACCGATATTGAAGAAGGTCTGAAAACCGATGAGTGATGCCATTCCTATGGCGATAAGACGTCCCGAAAGATCATTTGTCTTACGTGCTATTAGAATACACTCAAAAACAATCAGTGCCAGCAGTATGATAACTGTCATACAGCCTATAAATCCCATTTCCTCGCCCACAACCGCAAAAATAAAGTCCGTCTGAGGTTCGATTATATAATTACCGTTCTTAAGTGAGCTTATAACGTTGTTGTTAAGTCCCTTGCCCATCAGCCGCCCGGATCCGATAGCTATAACGGAATTGGTCTGCTGATATGCATCATCAACAAATTTTTCCGGGTAAAAGAAAGAAAGCACTCTCTTTCGTTGATATGAATTAATGAGCTTCTGATCTTCTTTAAGGATGATGCTTAAGAACACTATGGCGCTTGGTATTGCAACAAGCCCTGCGGCCAGCATTATCTTCCAGCTTAATCCGCCAACTATTATGACCGCAACAAGTATTACGAAAATAACGATGGTGGTGGAAAGATCGGGCTGTTCGTAAATGAGATACAAAGGAACACCTGCCAGAAAAATATAACTGACAATAAAACCAAAAGTGTTTATTTTGTCTCTATATTTCATAATAAACTGTGCGAAAAAAATAATCAATAAAATCTTGGCCGTTTCGGAAGGCTGAAATCGGATACCCGCTATCTCAAACCATCTTGTTGCGTTATTAGCGGCACTTCCGGCCAAAATAACCGCACCAAGCAATCCAAGATCAACAACATACCAAAGCCAGTAGAACTTCCCGATGACGTTGTAATCAAACAATGAAACAACTATCATCATAAAGAAACCGAGAATCGATCCCATGATCTGTCTTGACTGATAAATGGGATTGGCGGATCCTACCGCAAGTATTCCGAGTATGTTAAGGGCCAAAACAAATATGACCAGTTTAAAATCATAATCCTTAAAGGAATACTGCTTAAACATAAATACCTCTCATCATCCGATGATTGAACACAATTTCTTTAAACTGTCCGTAGAGATGGGTTCCATAACGATCTCCTCATTCTCACAGTAACAGATCTTACTCTGCATTTTGGGACGGATGACCCACTTGGGACGTTCCTTGGGGGTAAGGTGGAATTTACCGATCCTTATCCTTTCGGGAGACAGATTGGATGCCGCGATAAAATGCTTCGATTCACTGTCTTCCGCTTCACATACACAGGTTCCGTAGATACCTCCGAGTACCACGATGCTTCCCTTTGATATAAGGGCGGCTCCGGGCTCGATATCTCCTACGATTATGATGCCTGATTCCGTTTCCAGGCGCTCACCTTTTTTAAGGGAGCCTGTATACAATTTACCAAAACAGTTTCCCACATTTTCCTCGTTCATTGAACGGGTTACAACTTTGGCTACGCTTTCAAGAGTTTCCGGATTAGTTTCGATTGTATACAAAACCGTCATGTCTCCGGCAGTTTCCATTGTATCTATAAGTTGTTTTTCTTCTTCCGGAGAAAGGGCTCGTCCTTCAAAAGTAATTGCAGTCTTGGATCCTTTAAAGAATCCCTTGGATTCAATGAGCTTATCGGATATTTCCTTAAGGATATCTATAAAAGTGCACTCCGGGTCAAGAGATACCTTTAATCCGTTTGGAAAGCTTTTGATGACAACTTTTGATTTCATTATCCTGTCTCCTTAGAAAGTTTAGTCTCCGCCGCCTGCGTGTCCCGAAACCTCGGCAGCCTGTCCGTTTACGATCTCCTTGGAATCTTCAAGTTTAAAGTACCACTTGAGAACATCCTTTGTTGTATCCGCAACGTACTCTGAGGAATAACCGTTTGCGATTCGAACGGATATAGCTATCTCGGGATCGTCAAAGGGAGCGTAACATACGAAAAGACCGTGGTCCGCATTAACCTTGGATTGCTGCGCGGTACCGGTTTTACCTGCAAATTCTATGGGCATGTCCGCAAAGTAGTACTTGTCTTCAACTACTCTTCTCATGCCTTCGTGAATGATATCCCAGTAATTGTCGGAAAGTTCGATGGTATTACGAACCTCTGCAGAATAGTCCTCTATGAGATTACCTTCCGAATCCGTACACTTATCAAGAAGAGTAAGATCAAAGACCGTACCAGAGTTTGCAACGGCCGTTACGTATCTTGCAAGTCCAACTGTCGTAAAAGCATTGGTACCCTGACCTATGGCGGAAGGAACAGAGTAAGCACTTGTAAGAATGGGTGAATACTCTTCTATCTCAACACCTGATTTATCACCAAGACCGTACATAGTGGCATATTCGTTTAATTTGTCTACACCAAGTCCGCTGTTGTAGAGATTTCGTTCATCAAGACTCAGCTTATAGCCCACATTGTAAAAGAAACAGTTACAGGAATACCTGATGGCATTGGTAACATTGATGGCGCCGTGCCGCCCGGGATAAGCCCAGCAATGGTGCACGTCCTTAGTTTCATCAAAGGTACCGGTACAGGTAATAAGGGTGTTTGGTGTGATAACTCCTTCAACAAGCCCGGCAGTGGCCGTAACCATCTTGTATGTTGAACCGGGAGCCGTTCTTTGCTGAGTTGCATAGTTAAACAAAGGAAGTGATTTATCGTTTGTAACCTTGCGAAGGTAATCAGCATCCGCACCGTTAGCAAGGAAGTTATTGTCATAACTTGGATAAGAAACAAGTGCCAGCACTTCCCCGTTCTTAACATTGGTAATTACCATGGATGCAGAATAAGGCTCCAAAGCAAGCTGAGCGGGTGTCAGCTTCAATTCCGAAATACAGTCGATAATAAATGAATAAGGAGTGAGGATTTTCTTTTCCCACTGGCGTGACTTCTCTTCGGATATGGATACTACGCCCTGGTCAAGAAGGCACTGACATATTGTCCGGGGCTTAAGTCTATCCTCCTTGATAAGGTATTTATAAACAAGAAGATCAAAATCATTGTCATGACTTAAACTTTCGATAATGAGGCCCACAACCTTCTCGTAGATCTCGCCGGACTCGGAATAGGCTCCGGAAAGATCCAATGCTTCGGTATCGATCCAGTTCTGGGAAATAGCGTACATTATGTACTCGGCAAGGGAAATAACCTCTTCCGTAGCCCATGCCTGATAGGTTTCGTCCGTGGATGAAATCAGGTTGGTCTTAAGGATGTCCTTGTCTTCTAGGATATCTTCTATGTAGTTTTCGTAAACCTTGTATTCTTTAGATAATTTCTTGTAAACAGTTTTCTTTTCCAGAAGTTCTGCTTCAAGCTTATTGAGGACTTCGGCTTTCTTGGCCTGAAAGGATTCGTAGATCTCAAGCTCCGCATCCGAAGCCATTGTATCGTTAAGGTGTGAAATATTGATGACGTTATTGTTAAACAATGCATAATAAACGTCATAAATCGGTATGGTAATGGCTGACGTCGAGGCATTCTCTGCAGGAATATATTCCTTGGTATTGGTGATCTTCTTAAGAAGAATACCTGCAAGCTTCTGCTCAAGGATGTGATAAACCGCCTCCTGAAGGGTGGAATCGATGGTAAGATAAATATCCCGTCCCGCAGCAGGCTCAGAAAAGTCCTCCGACTGTATTACGCGGCCGAGAGTATCAACGTAAATGGTCTCAGACCCCTTGGTACCTCTAAGTACTGATTCCATGCTCTTCTCTATTCCGGTCTTACCCACGATATCATTCATGTTGTAGGACTTGTCGGTCTCAGAATAGCTTGAAAGTTCATCGGATGAGATCTTTCCCGTATACCCGACTATCTGCGAATCATAGATACCCTTGGGATATACTCTGATGGTATCTTCCACTACCGAAACGCCCTCAAGGATCTCGCTGTTTTCGTAAATGGCTGCCACTGTCTTGTCGCACACGTTAAAAGCAACCGTAGTGGGAATATATTTCTGATAAGCGTTAAGACCCATGGCATAACGAAGGGCAACCAGTTTGATCACGGTCTTTTTGGAAAGCTTATCCGTGTCTATGTTGTAGCGCTTGGGGCCAGTGAGATACTCGATTATCTCGTCCGCACTTGCGGAAGATTCCGAGAAGGACATGTCGTCGATATAAGCATAGCCGAAAATATCGGCCTTAAAACGGCTAAGTGATATTCCGCTTACGGAAAAAGCATAATTATTGTAATCATCAACGTAAATATTGAAATTGTAAGTGATCTTATCGTTGTTTGACTCGATGATGTCAATCGTACGAAGGAGCGTGTCGTTAAGCTTGGCGTTCTTATTACGACCCGACTCAAATACATCCTCGATCTTAACTGTATACGCAAGGGTGTTGTAGGCAAGAAGTTCGCCGTTTCTGTCATAGATATTGCCACGGGGCGCATCCAAGGTACGTTCTTTTTTGATCTTTAACTGGAACGAATTAAGATACTCATCCCCGTGAACGATCTGAAGATCAAAACATCTGTAGATGAGCATACCGAAAAGTACGCCAAAAACAGCCATAAAATATATGACTCTTGTTTTAAATAAACTGATTATGTATTCTTTGAGTTTATTAAACAAATTTCTTGGCCTGCTTTCGTTCTGCCCGCACCAGGGTCTGATCGATCACAAGGATCAGCGGATAAATAATAATAGTCATAAGAATTGTATATACACATTCAGGAATGCATATATGCAGGAAATAAAAGACGAAATTAAGTCTGCCTCGAAGCAGATACATAAAGCCGTAACAACAGATCCCGTATATAAGATCCGTAAATATGATCATACCCATGGGAAGCTTAATGTCTTCGGCGTAGAACACCTTGTTAAAGCATCCTGCCATATATCCAAGATACATCAGTAGCAGCGCATAAAACCCGATATAGTCCGCCACAAATATATCCATGAGTATTCCGGAAAAGAAACCGATCAAAAGACCTGTCTTCCGACCCTGCATAAGCCCGAAGGATACACAAAGGATCAGCATGAGGTTCGGTGCAATGTTTCCAAAGCTGATGGCTTTAAACAAAGTACCCTGAAGCACAAAAAATGTAGTTGTAAAAAGAATGTATATAATAAGCCTTCGAATCTTATTCATTAACGCTACCCGGAGTCACAGCCTCATCCATGTCTTCCTTGGTTATCTGAGGCTTGACTTTGGTTATAATAAGGACTTCCTCGATGTGCTTAAAGTCAACGGCCGGGATCAAAAGTCCTGATTTGGTCAGGTTGTTGGGATCGTTGTTAACTTCGCTGATATAGCCGATGAGAATACCCGGAAGGTATTTGTCACTGATATCGCTGGTAACAACCTTGTCTCCCTCCGTTACCTTTCCGTTTTCATCTATGAGCTGTGAAAAAGAAATAACTCCCTTGTCGATCTGTTCAAGACTTCCCGAAACAATGAGATTATCAGAGGTAGAAAGCACCTTGCCGCTAACATTTGAAGTGTCGGATATGATGGAAGAAACCCTGCTCCAGTTAGGCCCCACCATGTTAATGCGACCTACAAGACCCTTACCTGAAATAACGTTCATATCAAGGGCAATCCCGTCATTGGATCCTTTGTTTATGATGAACGTGGAAAACCAGTTTCCGCTGTCCTTGTAGATAATATGGGCTCCGGTCTTCTCGTAGTTCTCGTATACTTCATTAAGTTCAAAAAGGTTCCTTAAAGTAACAAGCTCATATTTATCCTGCATGAGCCTGTTGTTTTCTTCTTCCAGTTCATTGATCTGTGTGCGAAGCTCTGCATTCTCGGCCATGAGATCACGAATGTTAACAAGCTCGTCCTTACGCGCACCGATGGCGGCACCGATGGCGGATATTCCCTTCTGATAAGGAACGATTACATAGCTTACAACGTAATTAAGGGGCCTGTTGAATACATCCGTTGCGTAGGTCACAACCAGGAGCGACACACAGAGTATTGTTAAAATAAAAAGGAGATATTTACTCGGTAAAGTAAATTTTTCTCCTTTTTTCTTGACTACAGGACTCATTTACCCATTCCTTCTATCGAATATGCAACAGATCTGAAGTTTTCGTCCTTGATAACCTTGGCTATACCTTTGATAACGCTCAACTGAGGCTGATCGGTAATGTTGACCTTAAGTCCGGTACCGTCAGCGATCTTGGAAGCAAATGTATTGACCATGGAGCCTCCGCCCGTAAGGAAAAGTCCGTTCTTGTAAATATCCGCGGACAGTTCCGGAGGAGTGCTTTCAAGAATGAGTTTGATATTATCTATAATGTGAGAGAAATGCTCTTCCAAAGTATCGTAAATAATGCTTGTGGAAATCCTTCTTTCAACAGGAAGACCGGTTACGATGTCTCGACCGTAAACCACAGCATCCTCTCCCGCTTCGTCAAGTTCCTTAAGGCTTGTCTTAACAACCTCGGCGGTCTTGCTGCCGATGAAGAGGCCGTATTCCTTACGAACGGCGTTCTTGATGGATTCATCAAACTTAAGTCCGCCTGTCTTGATAAGACGGCTTAAAACGATACCCCCGAGAGAAAGGATGGAAATCTCTGTGGTATCATAACCAACGTCCACAATAAGAGTACCCTGAGAAGTCTTAACGTTAATATCAATTCCAAGACCGTCAGCTATTGCCTTCTCAATTACCATGATCTTACGGGCCTTAATGTTACATTCCTTGATAAGATCGTAGAAAGCACGTTTCTCAACTTCCGTAACATCGGTGGGAACCGCGATGTAGTAATCGGCAGGTCTTATATTGTTGCCCATAATGGAATTCATGAAGAACTTAACGATGGTCTCCATGTTCTTGATATCGGCTATAACTCCGTTGGCAAGGGGATGTGTTATCACAAT
The DNA here is from genome assembly GCA_024695575.1 of Lachnospiraceae bacterium. Classification (GTDB taxonomy): domain Bacteria; phylum Bacillota; class Clostridia; order Lachnospirales; family Lachnospiraceae; genus UBA1258. The sequence continues at coordinate 17,448 of JAILHY010000096.1, read as the reverse complement.
GTTTCCGGGAGCCTTCTCATACATTTCAAAAGCGGAATCGCCGTAAGCGAAAACGGTTTTCTTGTTTTCAATGGCGATGATGTTCTTCTCCATGGTGACGGAATCATCGGCACAGTTGTAAATACGGATATTGCTTGTGCCAAGATCAATTCCGAATGAAAGATTATTCAAAACGAGTCCTCCAATTGTTAATGCAGTCTAATTATGATACCACAAAATCACAGATTTGTGTACCGATTCTATAAAGAAACCAGATTTTCCTTGTAAAGTTCGGATACGGTATTTAAGATGCCGAATTTAACGTGAGGCCAGGTAATTCCGCCCTGGAAATATGCGGCATAAGGTGCACGTAAGGGGCCGTCCGCCGATAATTCGATACTTGCTCCCGATACGAAGGTTCCGGCAGCCATTATGACCTTTGAATCATATCCCGGCATGTCCGAAGGCTCGGGCTTGACAAAAGAATCAACAGGTGAAGCAGCCTGTATACCCTTACAGAATGCGATGAGCTTGTTTGCATCGTTAAACACGATGGACTGAATTATGTCATGTCTTTCTTTTTCCGCAAAAGAAGGGACAACCTTGAATCCGAAATGCTCATAAATTCCTGCCGCAAACAATGCACCCTTAACAGCCGAAGCTGATACGGTGGGAGCAAGGAAGATTCCCTGATAAAGGCTACGCATTACTTCAAGACTTGCGCCCACTTCCTTGCCAAGGCCGGGGCTTGTAAGTCTTGCCGCTGCATTTTCGATGCATTCCTTATTTCCTGCGATGTAACCGCCTATGGGAGCAAGTCCGCCGCCGGGATTCTTGATAAGAGAGCCGGCGCACATATCGGCTCCAACATCGGTAGGCTCAATTGCTTCTGTAAACTCACCGTAGCAGTTATCAACAAAGGCAATAACATCAGGTTTGATACCTTTGATGAATTTAATGAGATTTCCGATCTCTTCCACGGAAAATGTTTTTCTGGGCTCATATCCTTTTGATCTCTGGATGTGAACGATCTTTGTCTTATCTGTCAGGGCATTTTTGATACCTTCGTAATCAAAACCGCCATCAGCCGTAAGGTTAACCTGCTTGTAGGTTACTCCGTATTCCTTATGAGAACCCTTGGAATCTCTGAGGCCGATAACCTCGTCCATGGTATCGTATAACCTTCCCGCAGGAGCAAGAAGCTCATCTCCTGGACGAAGATTTGAAAACAGTGCAAGCGCTATCGCGTGAGTACCGCAGGTTATCTGAGGACGAACAAGTGCGTCCTCCGTGTGGAAGATATCTGCGTAAACCGCTTCAAGAGTATCACGTCCGAAATCGTTGTAACCATAGCCTGTAGTGCCGTGAAGGCATGCTTCGCTTACCTGATTCTTGCGAAATGCATTAAGGACCTTTAACTGGTTCATTTCCGCAAGCTTGTCGATGCGGTCAAAAGCATCCTTACAGTCCTTTAATACTTCCTCGCCTAGGTTATATATCTTGGGATCGACCCCCATTGATTCATATGTTTCTGTAATGTTCATGTTATTCTCCTTTTATATCCTGTAAGCTTCATCCTATTGTCTTTAGAATGAAATTAAGGATATCTTCATCTGTTCTGTATTCACTTCTGTCTATCCAGACCGCGTCTTTTTCCCTTTTAAACCAGGTGATCTGGCGCTTGGCATAATGTCTGGACCCGGTTTTAATCATCTCAACGGCTTCGGGCAAAGTAATCTCTCCGTCAAGATACATGAGTATCTCTTTATATCCGATGCCCTGCATGGAGTTATCATTTTTCGTAAGCCCCATGTCCTTAAGACGCATTACTTCCTCAACAAGTCCCATGTCGATCATTTTATCGACACGCCTGTCAATTCTTTCGTAAAGCTTTGACCTGTCGTCCGTCAGCACAAAAAAATCAAAGTCATACGCAGGAGGGTTTTCGTGCAGCTCTTTGTTATGAAGGCTTATGGGCTTTCCGGTTTCTTTATAGAACATAAGCGCCCTGACAACGCGCTTAACGTTGTTCTTATGAATGATCTCACAGGACGCGGGATCAACTTCTCTTAATTTATCAAAAAGAAAATCCGGTCCGAATTCGCGGGCCTTGGCTTCAAGCTCTTCGTACAGATCTGTATCTTCCCCGTTGCTTTCGCTGAAATCGTTGCCGTAAACAAGAGCCCTTATATAGAATCCTGTACCACCTGTCAGGATCGGTATCTTACCACGCGCGTTGATATCCTTAATGCACTCATCTGCCATCTTGGTGAAAACCGCGGCATTAAAGGCATCGTGAGGGTCAAGCACATCAATAAGATGATGAGGGATCCCCTGCATTTCTCCTTTGGTGACCTTGGCCGAGCCTATATCCATGTAACGGTAAACCTGCATGGAATCTGCAGAAATTATCTCACCGTCTATTTTTTTTGCAAGTTTTATTGCAACATCCGACTTGCCGACAGCTGTAGGACCTGCAATCACAATAAGTTTGTTCACACTATCCTCTTAAACTTCTTTTCAAGTTCGCTCTTGGTGATCCTGATAAATACCGGACGACCATGAGGGCAATTGTAAGGATTGTCAAGTTTCATAAGTTCCGTCATGAGATTTTCCATCTCAATTGCGTCAAAGCGCATATTTCCTTTGATGGCAGCCTTACATGACATGGATGCCAGTTTCTCCATAACCGCTGTGGGCGGGTAAACACCTTCTTTTTCAAGAAGGTCTTCAAGAAGGCGCTGGAAGAATTCGTCCTTGTCAAAGCCATAGAGATTCAAAGGAATTGCCCTTATGGCAACGGAGCCTGTACCGAAGGACTCTATCTCAAAGCCAAGCTTTTCGAATACATCCATATACCGCTCCAGACACTCGCACTCCATAGGTGACAAAGAAACCGCAAGAGGCGGATTAACATACTGTCCGGGAGCCTTATCCGTAGCGTTATAAATCTTAACAAACCGCTCGTAATTGATCTTTTCGTGAGCAGCATGCTGGTCAACTATATAAAGATCCTCATCAAGAGTGATAAGCCAGTAGGTCTCAAATACCTGACCGATAATACGGTAACGCCTGATGGGCTCATCTGAAAGGATCTTTGTTTCAAACAAAGTGGGCTGAACGACCTTTGGAGCCTTCGGAACTTCAGGCATCTGTTCAACGCGGTGACTTTCAAAGGGCTCCGGAATTCGCTCAGGCTCTTTGATCCTTTCAGGTTCCTTAATCCTTAGAGGTTCTTGAACCGAGTTATCCGTAGCCGTATCTACCCTCTTTTCAGCTTCTTCAATTCTTTCGTTCGAAGCCTCATTATCCCGGTCTTCAGTAATAACATGCTTTTTATCAAAACCGTAATCAAGATCCACCGTGGGGATCAGATCCTTCTCATTGAAAGCATCGTTAAGTGCCGCCATCACGGCATTGATGATCCTCTCATCATTGTCGAATTTGACTTCGGCCTTCTTGGGATGCACATTAACATCCATACACGCCGGATCTATGTCTATATACAGCACGCAAAAAGGAAACTGATGCTGCATGAGATAGTTTCTGTAAACCTCTTCAATAGCGGTTCTTACAGCTTTGGAAGAAACTATCCTTCCGTTAACAAAATAAAGCTCACCGTTTCTTTGTCTGTATACAAACTCAGGCTTGGCCGTAAATCCGGAAATATTGATCCCTGCTTCACTGTAGTCTACAGGTAACAGGGCGGAATATACATCTCTTCCGAATATCCTGTATACAACATCCTTGATATCTCCGCTTCCGCCTGTGGAAAGTCTCGTTTTACCATTGGTAATGAACTGAAATGAGATCTCGGGATGTGACAGGGCAAATTTCTCCATGAGATCAAAAACAGCGGCTCCTTCGGAGGTCTCACTCTTAAGGAACTTACGCCTTGCGGGAATGTTGTAAAACAGCTGCCTTGAAATAAAGGTAGTTCCCTCCGGCGCACCGATCTCTGAATTTTCAAGTATATGTCCCCCTTCGGCAACAACTCTGTTACCAAGGAGAGCATTCTTTGTTTTGGTAATGAGCTCGCATTTGCTCACTGCAGCTATGGATGAAAGTGCCTCACCTCGAAACCCAAGTGAATTAAGGGTATTAAGGTCATCGATGGATGAAAGTTTGCTGGTGGCATGTCTTGTAAAAGCAAGACCACAGTCTGAAGGAGTGATACCGGATCCGTTGTCGGTAACTCTTATAAGTTCAATACCTCCGCCTTTGATCTCAACGGATACGGCAAGGGAACCTGCGTCAATTGAATTCTCCACAAGCTCCTTAACGATATTGACAGGTTTCTCTATTACTTCACCCGCCGCGATCTTATCGATTGTCTCATCACTTAAGAGATTGATCATTTAGCCCTTCCATCTGTTGATAAGCATATCCTGATATTTTGAAAGAAGATTCAAGGCTTCCAGTGGCGTGATATTGCCAAGATCAACAGCCTTGATCTCATTTATGACATCTTCGTCTTTAACAGTATCAAACAAGGTCATCTGGCCGAATGCTTCAAGGTTTTCAGTCTTTCTGACAATCTTGTCACTCTTGCCCGGAGTGCTGAGATTATGAATCTTCTCCGTTATATCATTATCCGAAAGCTCAGACGCTATCTCCGCAGCTCTTTCAAGAACCGGTTCGGGAACACCCGCAAGTCTAGCCACCTGAATACCGTAGCTTCTGTCCGCGCCGCCCTTTATGATCTTACGAAGGAAAACTATGTCGTCTCCGTTTTCTTTTACCGCGATGCAATAGTTGTTTACGTTTGAGATCTTGCCTTCAAGCTCGGTAAGTTCGTGATAATGGGTAGCAAACAAGGTCTTGGCACCAAGGAGTTTCTTGTTTGAAATGTGCTCCGTAACGGCCCATGCAATGGACAAACCGTCAAAGGTTGACGTTCCGCGACCTATCTCATCAAGAATAAGCAGGCTCTTGGAAGTTGCATTCCTTAAAATATTGGCAACCTCGCTCATCTCAACCATGAAGGTTGATTGTCCGCTTGCAAGATCGTCGGAAGCTCCGACTCTGGTAAAGAGTCTGTCAACAACACCAATATTGGCATAGCTTGCAGGCACAAAGGAACCGATCTGAGCCATAAGAACGATCAGCGCCACCTGACGCATATATGTGGATTTACCAGCCATATTGGGGCCGGTGATGATGCTTATAAGATTTTTACTGTTATCAAGGAGTGCGTCATTGGGAACGAAAAGTCCGTTTTCCATGATACGCTCAACAACAGGGTGACGGCCGTCCTTGATCTCGATAACGCCGTTATCGTTAAGGTGAGGTCTTATATATCTGTTGTGCTCGGCAACATATGCAAGAGAAGCAATGGCATCAAGCAATGCTATAGCTTTACTTGTCCTGTAAATCCTGTCAACTTCCGCTGCTATGGCATCTCTTACATTACAGAAAACATCATATTCCATACCGTAAAGCTTATCCTCGGCATTAAGGATGGTATCTTCCATTTCCTTTAATTCCTTGGAAGTGTAGCGTTCTGCATTGGTAAGGGTCTGCTTGCGTATATAGTCATCGGGAACAAGATGCTTAAAGGAATTGGTTACTTCATAGTAGTAACCGAAGACCTTGTTATATCTGATCCTGAGATTCTTGATCCCGGTTCGTTCCTTATCCTTTGTCTCAAGCTCAAGGAGCCACTGCTGACCGTTTGACTTGGCACTCTTAAGTCTGTCGATCTCTTCCGAGAAACCGTCCTTAACTATTCCGCCTTCTTTTAGCGTAATTGCAGGTTCCTCAAGGATCGCATCGTCAATAAGCTTAAAAATATCCGACAGGTCGTCAATCTCCTCAAGGGTCTTCCCAGCCAGTTCCGACCTGTAATCCGAAAGAACCGTCTTTATATGAGGAAGTATCTTAAGGGAATTCTTAAATGCAATAAGATCCCTGGGATTTGCGGTTTTGTATGTAATTCGGCCAAGAAGTCTTTCAAGATCATAGACTTCGTCAAGATATTCCCTGATCTCTTCTCTTCCAACGGATACTTTAACAAGCTCCTCCACGAAATCAAGGCGCCTGTTCATTTCATCTTTCAAAAGAAGGGGCTGTTCAATGAAGCTGCGAAGAAGCCTGCCACCCATGGCGGTCTTTGTTTTATCGAGTACCCAGAGAAGCGATCCGCGCTTTTGTTTCTCACGCATAGTCTCGCAAAGCTCAAGATTTCTTCTGGTAGAAGAATCAAGCCTCATATAGTCCCCGGTATCGTAAGCCTTAATTGTGGTAAGGTTAGAAAGCGAATTCTTCTGAGTATCAAAAAGATACGATAAAATCGCACCGGCTGCTATTCCCGCACACTTATATTCGTTGACACCGAGGCCTTCAAGTGAACCCACCTTAAAGTGTTTCTTTAAAGCAAGTTCGCATTCTTTTTCATCAAAATAATGTGAATCTATGGTATTTACTATGGTCTGCCCGATGTTATTAAGTGTGTTAAAAGGAAAATCGGACATCATAAAGGATTCGTTACAGATTATCTCGGTGGGAACGTACTTCTGAACTTCGTCAAGGAGAGGTCTTGTCCCGCTAACCTCCGTCATAAAGAAATCACCTGTAGTGATATCACATACGGAAACGCCAAAAAGACCATCCATGTAGCATACGCACATAAGATAGTTGTTGGTTCGCTCATCAAGACTTGATGTATCAAGATTGGTACCCTTGGAAACGATCCTGGTTACTTCACGCTTAACAAGGCCCTTGGCAAGCTTCGGATCCTCCACCTGCTCACAGATGGCAACTTTGTAGCCTTTGTTAACAAGCCTGTTTAGATACTGGTCAACCGCATGGTAAGGAACACCGCACATGGGCGCTCTTTCTTCCTGCCCGCAGGACTTGCCGGTAAGGGTCAGTTCCAATTCCCTTGAAGCGATTTCCGCATCTTCAAAGAACATCTCATAGAAGTCACCCAGACGGTAAAAAAGGATACAGTCTTTATATTCGTTTTTGGTCTCCAGATACTGCTGCATCATCGGAGTGAATTCAGCCAACGTTTTTACTTCCTTTATTCAACGATTTCGCCGTCATAGTAAAAGCCGTGAAAGTCAGAAAGGCGTACCTTAAAGTACTTTCCTATCATGCTCTCGTCGCCTTTAAAATGAACGATAATATTCTGTGACATACGGCCGTCCACGCAGGAATCGTCCTGTTCGTTAAGTCCTTCACAAAGAACTTCCACTGTCTCGCCAAGGAATCTTCCGAGCTGTTCCTTAGCCATGTTCTGAACTGCCGTTAAAACTATATCAAAGTTTTCTTTTACCTCTGACTCGGAAACCTGATTTTCCATCGCAGCTGCGGGAGTACCGGTCCTCTTTGAGTAGATAAAAGTAAACGCATTGTCAAACTTGACGCGATTAATAACATCAACTGTCTCCATAACATCTTCCCTTGTTTCACCGGGAAATCCGACGATAATGTCCGTTGTAATGGAAATATCCGGAATAGCTTTACGGATCTTTAAAGCAAGATCAATATACTGTTCCTTGTTATAGACCCTATTCATGGCCTTAAGGATACGATCAGATCCTGACTGAAGCGGAAGGTGAATGTGCTTGCATAACTTACCCGAATCACGCATCACTTCGATCAGCTCATCCGACAGGTCCTTGGGATGTGATGTCATAAAACGGATCCGCTTGATCCCGTCGATCTTCTCAACTTCACGCAATAACTCTGCAAAAGAAACCGGATTTTCAAGATTCTTTCCGTAGGAATTGACATTCTGCCCAAGGAGCATGACTTCATTAACTCCGTCGGCAGAAAGTTTCGTAATTTCCTCGATTATCTCCTCAGGCTTACGGGAGCGCTCCCTGCCACGCACATAGGGAACAATGCAATAGGTGCAGAAATTGTTGCACCCAAACATAATGTTAATACCGGATTTAAAAGGATATTTCCTGTCAACGGGAAGTCTTTCCGCAATAACATCGGTCTTGTCCCATACTTCAACAATCTGCTTCTCTTCCGTATACATACGGTAAAGAAGCTCAGCAAAGCAGAAAAGATTGTGAGTTCCGAAGATAAGGTCAACAAAATTATAACTCTTTTTGAGCTTGTCGATGACGGACTGTTCCTGCGTCATGCAGCCGCAAAGAGCTATTTTCATGTCTTTATTACGCTGTTTTATAGGCTTTAATGCCCCGAGTCGTCCGTAAACACGCTGGTTGGCGTTGTCTCTTACGGTACATGTATTGTAAATTACAAAATCCGCCTCATCGCTTTCGGTTTCCTCGAAACCGGCTTCCTTGAGTATTCCAAGGAGCTTTTCGGAATCTCTGGCATTCATCTGGCAGCCGAAAGTGGTGACCTGGCAGGTCAGCTTTCTGGAAAGCGCATTTTCCTTGTTCTTTACTATTTCTTTAAGCTTATCTATATATTCTGACTGTAATTTTTCTTCCTGATTTAACATTATTTCTCCGGGTAAACGAATTTCTCGATCTCATCAGGACCGGTAAGTTCGCTCACTATGTAATTAACTTTAAGATCGTTCTTGGTATAAGGAACCGAGTCAAGAACCTGCATGGAAAAGCAAATGCCCACCTTCATGATCTTTTCCTTATTCCGAAGGAAATTATCATAATAACCCTTGCCGTAACCAAGCCTGTTTCCTTCACGGTCAAAGGCGATCCCCGGAACAACCATAAGGATCTTGCAATCTTTTGACTTGTTGTAATCAAAGGCTCTGGTAACTTCACCCAAAGGCTCGCAGATACTCTGGAATCCGGGCGTAAGCTCGTTGGTATTGTTAACGCGGTAAAATTCCATTCTTGCTTCGTTAAAGTTTTCAAGGACCTTGGGAAAATAAACTTCTTTGCCTGCAATAAGCGCATCCTCACAAAGAGTCAGAGTCCCAACCTCATTGTTGATATCCGCATAGGCCATGAGGATATCACATTCCCTGTAGATCCTTGACTGCAGAATGGTCTTCTGGATCTGATTGGAATAGTCCTGCCAAAGCTTTGGAGCCAAAGCTTCTCTCTTGGCTCTCAGTTCACTCCTGATACTGCTTTTTTTACTAAACTCCATAACATATCCCCCAATATATTACTGTTTCTTAGTTACCTTCCTCTTGGAGCCGTCGGGCTCTACGATCGTAATACTTTCAAGCTGTGAAGAAAGATTCTTCTTAATGGCATTCACATACTCCCATCTTAAATGGGACTGTTCAGCCTTTTCCTCATCCGTAAGTTTTCTTTTCTGAGAAAGATGATACAGCTCGTTGATGCGCTTGATGCGCTCATCCATTGTCATTTCGCTCATTTTCATTCCTTTATAGGTCTGTAGCCCCGCCTTATTGCCTCTGCGGCCTTGATTCCGTCCATTCCGGCACTTACGATACCGCCTGCGTATCCCGCGCCCTCACCAACAGGATAAATTCCCTTACAGTTAACGGATTCAAAAGAATCATTCCTTGTGATCCTGACAGGTGAAGAAGTCCTGCTTTCAACGGCACTTACAAGTACGCTACCGTCTGAAAATCCGGGATAGATCTTTCCGAAATACTCCATGGCATCGATAAAAGCACGGTTCATCTCGTCCGGAAGCACCGATGACACCTTTGCGAAAATGGATTTTCCTTTGGTCTGCGGGTCCAATGAAAAGAATTTGGAATACACATCGTCATTATCGTCGGTACTTAACACATCCCGCTTAAAATCACCGTAATATTCAACCGGTATCTTACCGCTTCCCGCATTATATGCTTTTTCCTCAAGCTTACGCTGGAACTCGATACCGGCCAAAGGATGATCGCTCTCATAGTCCTTCGAAGTGACACTTACGATCATGGCCGAATTGGCGTGTTTACCGTCTCGTCCCGAGTAACTCATGCCGTTAACGGAAAGCCTTCCCTCTTCGCTTGATGAGTTAACTACATACCCTCCGGGGCACATGCAAAAAGAATAAACTCCTCGTCCGGAACTGTGTTTATAAGTAAGCTTGTATGCTGCGTTTCCCGTATATTTAAGGATATTGGGATCATCAGTCAGGAACAGCCTGTTGATAAGATCCTGCTCGTGTTCAACCCTGAACCCCACCGCAAAATCCTTCTGTTCCATGTGAATTCCACGGTCAAGAAGCATCTCGTATGTATCCCTTGCACTGTGACCGATAGCAAGTATGAGACAGGAACACGGTAATTCCGTAAGTCCGTTTATTTTAACACCTTTTACCTGACCTTTGTCAATAAGAACATCGGTTACGGCTGCGTTAAATCTGAACTCGCCCCCAAGTTCCTTGATCGCCTCGCGCATGTTCTTTATTATATGCAAAAGAACATCCGTCCCGATATGTGGTTTGTAATCATATGCAATGGATGGACTTGCCCCAAACTGTATGAAAGTATCAAGGACCGCCTTATTACGGAATTCTTTGTCCTTAACAAGGGTATTTAATTTGCCGTCTGAGAAGCTACCTGCTCCCCCTTCGCCAAATAGGACATTAGAGTTTGGATTAAGTTCCCCTGTTTCCCAGAATTTATCTACAAATACCTTCCTTGCATCCACATCCATGCCACGTTCAAGAACGATGGGATTGTATCCGTACAAAGCAAGGAAATAAGCCGCAAAAAGACCGGCAGGACCCGCTCCTACGATAACTGGACGTTCTTTTAATGTTTCGCTACCCGCAGCAGGGAATGTATAGTCCTTAGCTTCATATGCCGAAACATTGGGATTATTGGCATTTGTTCTTAAGACCCGACCTTCGTTACTAACTTCACAAACCGCATTGACGGTCATATGAATGTGGGCCTTGTCTCTTGCATCGATTGACTCCCTGTCTATACGGATATTCTTTATATCCTTTGGAAGCACCTTGAGACTTGCCGAAGCTTTCTTGACAAGCTCTTCCTCCGTGAAGCCCGGTCTTAATTTGATCTGATTTACAAGTATCATTCTTTTCCTTCGTTTGATGCGGCAGTTCCGGCTATATAACCCGAAGTAAATGCCCACTGAAGATTGTATCCGCCGCAGATACCGTCAACATTTACAAGTTCGCCCGTAACATATAATCCTTTGTTATCTATGGATTCAAGATCCTCGGAAAGTTCGGAAGTAACAACACCGCCTCCTGTAACCTGAGCTGACTCAAAGCCGTTTGTCGCAGTTACATTAAGCATTAACTCCTTAACGGAAAGCACAGCCTTGATTATCTCCTCCTGACTGTAATTTCCTATCTTTTCCGAAGGTTTCAAACCGTTAAGCTTGATTATCTCGGTGTTAAGCTTTTTATTTAATAGGCCTGTAAAGAATTCCTCAGCAGTCTTATCCTCGTCAAGTAAGAGCTTGGGAATTATAAAGCCCCTTAAGGCTTCCTCATCAAATCCCGGTAATAGATCAAGCACCACGCTAACCTTTGAACCCGCATCCAGACACTCTGCCGCATAGTGGCTTACCTGCATGGACACGATACCGGAAATACCGTAATCGGTAAAAAGAACCTCTCCACCCTGCTTCATCACAAGCTCATCATTTACAAAAAGGAAAAGCTCGCAATCGGACTTAACCCCGGAAACAGCTTTAAAATTCATTCCTTCGCAGTGAAGCTGCGTAAGTGCGGGATAAAGCTTTGTTACCTTCAGATCAAAAGCCTTGCAAAGGTCGTAGCCGTTAGCCTTTTCTTTTTCGGGAAGGCCTGCAAGACCGCCAGCAGATAAGATCAGGCTGTCAAATTCGTATTCGGAACCGTCAGCGGTCTTAACCTTGAACTTGTTGCCTTTCTTAGCTGCCGAAACTACCTTGGCGTCAGTTTTAACCTCCACCTTGCGGCTTGAAAGAGCCAGTCTTAAAAGATCAAGCACAGTTGAAGCCTGTTCGCAGGCAGGATAGAGATAACCGTTCTTATCCTTTATAAGGAGCCCAAGTTCCGTGAAAAAGAATATAAGATCCTGATTGTTAAACTTATTAAGCGCCTTCTTAAGGAACCCGTCATCGTCGGTGTAATAGTAGTTCTCCGAAAGTGACAGATTGGAGAAATTGCACCGTCCGTTACCCGTGGAAAGTATTTTCTTGCCTACTCTGTCATTCTTTTCAAGTATTGTAACCTTAGCCCCATTCTTGGCCGCAACGATGGCCGCCATCATTCCGCTGGCACCGCCGCCTACGATTCCCACAGTCTTCATAAGTATCCCCCGCTTATTTTATAAGATGCATTTTGTTAAGAACCCTGTAGATCTTCTCTCCTCCCGGAACTGCGGACAACTCCTCGTACCCAAGTGCCCTCGAAAGCACCAGTCCCAGAAAATAAACAAGCGCACCGATCAGGATATTGGCGATGGTAAGCACCCTTGAATATCCTTTGGCATTAAACACCCTGTCAAGAACGAAAACAATAATTCCCATAACCGTTGCGGATGCAAAAGGAAGCGCAAAGGTCTTGATGGTCTCCTGACGGTAATCAAGTATCTTGGAAATTGAATATATGTTCATTATGCAGATGGCCAGTGAAAAGAAATTGTTTGAAAGTGCCACCGCATAGATGTTTAAGTCTGTAAATTTAAGAAGTGAAACAAGAATTGCCACATGGATCACAAGGGCAATTAATCCGTGTGTTATTGGTTTAACAAGCCGTCCCATACCCTGAAGTATGGAGTTTGTAAGGGTTGAAAAAGAAAACAGTATAACTCCAACCGCACCGATTCGAACCAGAATATATCCGGTTTCGTTGGTTGTGGAGAAAAGCATCCACATAAGACTCGGAGCAAGGACTGCCATACCCACCGCACAGGGAATCGCTATCATCATGGTAACTCTGATAACGCGCTCAACTCTGTTACCGGCTTCATAATACTCTTCTCTCTTCATAAGGCCCGAAAGAGTCGGCACACTTGAAGCTCCCATGGCTGCGGCAATTGCGATGGGCACATTGATAAGCACCGCATAACGCCCGGAGTAAACACCCCAGTTAACGGACTTGATAGCCTCAAGACCTTTCTCGATCATGATCCTGTTGTGAAGGAACTGATCAAGGAAATTGGAGATATTGTTAACGGTACAGCTGATAACAACGGGAACTATTGTAAGTATCAGAGTCTTAAAGACCTCGAAGGTTCCGTCCATGTCGTGGCTTGGATCCCTGTAGATCTGACGGTTTAATTTCTTTCTGTAAGCATAATAGAGCAAAAGAAGGAACAATAAACCACAGATTGCGCCGACAAGGCACCCGGTAGTGGCTCCCTTGGCACCGTAAGCAGCCTTATAGTTTTCATTTTGAAGGATAAGGCCTACCTTCTCACCCTTCCTTGACATGATAAATGCCATGGAAAGGCTGACTCCCACCAGAACTATCTGCTCAATGAGCTGTGATATTGCAGTCGGAAGCATGGTCCCAAGGCCCTGAAAATAACCTCTTAACACGCCCATTACCGAAACCACAAAAAGCGTGGGTGCAAGAGTCCTTAAAGCCAGGTAACTCATAGGCTCGTTTAACATATGAGAAAGCTGGTCGCTGAAAATATAAACCAAAGTGGATGAAACAAGCCCCGTAAATATAGCAAAACTTATGGCGCAACGGAAAATCTTGTTGGCATTACGGTAACGGCCCTTGCTCACATTGGCAGAAACCAGTTTGGATACGGATATGGGAAGCCCATACACTGAAATTGTGAATACAATATTGTAGATCTCATAGGCTGCGGAATAATAGCTGTTTCCCACATCCCCTATGATGTAATACAAAGGTATCCTCTTTAAAAGCCCCAGCATACGTACAATAACGCCTGCTATCGCAAGAATACCGCCCTGTACTATAAAATTGTTGAATTTGGAGTTTTCCTGCCCCGTTCTCATGTATCTCACTCTCTTTTAATGTTAAGATCGTCCAGTATGTTTCGCTGCTTGTCTTCCATCACGATACGTTCCTCATCCGTTTCGTGATCATACCCCAGTAAATGAAGACAGCTGTGAGTTATTAAAAATGCAATCTCTCGCTTAAGTGAATGTCCGTATTCTTCGGCCTGTTCCATGGCACGCTTAACGCAGATCATTATATCTCCAAGGATAAGTTCCCCGGTTTCTGCATCAAAGTATGCGGGGTCACCTTCTTTTACACCGGCGAAATCGACAGGTGCTTCGAAATCGATTGCGGGAAAAGAAAGCACATCCGTGACCTTGTCCATATTACGGAAATCCCTGTTAGTTTCACGAATCGTCTCCTCGTCCGTAAAAGAAAGATTGAGGGTCACATCGGTGTACGGAACCTTCTCTGTTTCAAGGACCTTAGCTACAAGAATCTTAACGAGTTCATCCGCATCAAAATCAAATTTATATTCTGTTTCATTATCAACGTAAAAAGTCATAATACAGGGTTTCCTTCAGGATAACTTCCTTTATGAGGCGACAGTCCTTGATGGAAAGATCGCTGTCCACAAGGCTTTTTTTGATATAATCCTTGCCGATTATGGTATCAAGGAGTTCGCCGTAGTTGATCTTGGCTGTCTTGTCCTTGCTGAAAACAAGCTGGATACTTGAAATAAACTTATCGGAAATATAAACGATTCCCGCTTCTTTAGAATCAAGCTTGTTGTCCTTATTTAAGAATTCAAGCAATGTCTTGGCCGCAGCAGGCGGAAACTCATGTTCCGAAACAAACTTCCTGCAGTCTTCCAGCGAATAGCCGAAAGCCTTCCTGATCCTGTGATAATATGCACAGTTCTTGGCTACATCCACATCACATCCGATAGCTGTGGCCATTCTTTCAGTAAGATAGGCCGTATGTATGGACCGGTAATATTCGCTCGGTGATCTTTCCTTAAGATCAAGCAATACCTTGTAGCCCTGATCATTAAGCTCACTGTATTTGTTCCTGTACTTGTTTGCTACCTTTTCGTTAAAGTACTTAAGACAAAGGAAAAGAACAAGTATATTAACGATCACGTTCACAAGCGGAATAATGAACTGTTCCGCTGAAAGAGCTTTGTTTTCGGGAACTATAAATCCCGCCGTTTCAAGCGCCAGCATGGTCATTACAGAGATTGAAATGCAGCTTCCGATCTTGAAGTTGTCTTCAATATTCTGAAAAAGAATGCAGGCCACAAGACAGGTAAGAAAATACACAATAAACGTTGTAACATCGGCTGAATCCGTAAGCATAAGGGATATGGCCAAAAGACCCGTGGAACAGTAAATCCCTATAAGCGTATTTGAAAAAAGACTCAATGCCACACAAAGACACATAAAGGGCCAGCCCTTCCTGTCAATCACCGGAAGGCCCAGTGCAAGTGCCAGCGATACAAGGTATACCAGCATAAACCTGTATGGATGATCCGCGTTGTCATAATCTAATCTGCCCGAATTATAAGAGTACAGAAATGCAAATAGCATGATCAGCGAAAAGAACATGGAGATCACGCTGTTTCTGATTATGACAGCCCTGGTATTGCCAAGAAGCACCGAAGTCAGGGGCGCAAGCAAAGCCGTTGATAATGAAATTATAAGTCCCGTAATGATGAACTCTTTACGTTTGTTCATTTAGTGCTTGTGTCCCTTGTTTTTATTCTTTTCGTCGTATGCTTCGTATGCCTGGACGATCTTCTGTACCAGAGGATGTCTTACTACGTCCTTGCTTGATAACTTGCATACTGAAATGCCTTCGATCTTGTTAAGGATTTTGATGGCTACGTCAAGACCGCTGGTAACATCCTTGGGAAGGTCCTTCTGGGTGCTGTCACCGGTAATGACTACTTTGGAACCGAAACCTATACGTGTTAAGAACATCTTCATCTGGGCGGGTGTCGTGTTCTGAGCTTCATCAAGAATGATAAAGGCATCATCCAGTGTACGTCCTCTCATGTAGGCTAAGGGAGCAACTTCGATCAGTCCCTTTTCCATGTTCTTCTGAAATCCGTCTGCGCCCATTATCTGATAAAGCGCATCATAAAGGGGACGAAGGTAAGGATCCACCTTACTCTGAAGATCACCCGGAAGGAATCCGAGTTTCTCTCCTGCTTCAATAGCAGGGCGGGTAAGGATGATCTTGTTAACTTCGTTATTCTTAAAAGCCGTAATGGCAAGAGCCATCGCAAGATAGGTCTTACCGGTTCCCGCAGGACCAAGACCGAATACGATCATGTCCTTTTTGATGGCATCCACGTAATTCTTCTGTCCTAAGGTCTTAGGTTTAACAGGCTTACCGGAAATGGTATGACAGATTACTTCCTTATCGATCTCCGCAAGAGCACGCTCGTTATTTTCCCTTGCAAGACTGATGGCGTAATCTATCTTCTGTTCTTCGATATCTCCGGAATTGTCCTGTGTGTTCATGATCTCATTTATCATGGAGGTGGCGGAATTAACGTTTATGTCGTCACCCACTATCTTAAGGTTCCCGTTTCTGTTAACTAAGATTACGTTAAGTTCTCTTTCTATCTTTTCAAGATATTTATCATTCCTGCCAAAGAGCGTCTGGAGCTCTGAGGCCGATAATTCCAATGTTTTCTCCATATTCTCCTTACAGACCGATCACGGTCTTAATAACGGTTTTTGAAGGAACAGGCGAATCGGAATATGAATAAGCCTTAAGAAGACGCTTCATGCATTCATCGGCCTTATTCCGGTCGTTAGCATGAATAACAGCGATTTCATCTCCGGTGCTTACCTTGTCGCCCACTTTCTTTGTCAAAACAATACCAACGGAAAGATCGATGACATCTTCCTTGGTTTCGCGGCCGCCGCCCAGGATCATTGAGCAGATTCCAACCTCGTCGCAAACGATTTTACTGATGTATCCGTCTTTTTCAGCCTTAACGGGTATGAGAAGCTCTGCCTTGGGGAGCTTATCCTTATGGTATACGTAATCGGAGTCTCCACCCTGAGCCTTAACAAAGGCAGCAAGCTTGTTTAAAGCCCTGCCTGACTTAATGGCATCGGCAAGCTTATCCTTCGCGTCCTTGTCATCTGCTGCGTAACCGCCCGCAACAAGCATCTTGGAACCAAGTTCCATGCAAAGTTCCGTGAAATCAGCAGGACCGTTTCCTTCAAGTGTATCGATAGCTTCCTTAACTTCAAGGGCATTACCGACAGCAAGTCCAAGGGGTTCATCCATATCGGAAATAACCGCGATGGTCTTTCTGCCCGCACCGTTACCGATTCGAACCATTTCCTCGGCAAGTGCCAAAGAATCCTTATATTCCTTCATGAAAGCGCCTGATCCCGTCTTAACGTCAAGAACGATAGCGTTGGCTCCTGCCGCAAGCTTCTTACTCATGATGGAGCTTGCGATCAAAGACATATTGTCAACGGTAGCCGTAATGTCTCTCAATGCATATAATTTCTTATCGGCCGGAGCCAGTTCTTTGGTCTGACCCATAATGGAGAAGCCGATATCATTAACATTCTTTTCAAAAAGATCAACGGGTATGGAAGTTGAAAAACCGGGGAAGCTTTCAAGCTTGTCGATGGTTCCGCCGGTATGTCCAAGGCCTCGGCCCGACATCTTGGCAACCTTACAGCCGCA
>JAILHY010000088.1 GCA_024695575.1 Lachnospiraceae bacterium | reverse complement strand
GAAGGAATTGGTAAGTCCCAGCATCAGCATGTTCAAATACCAGGGAATAAGACCTGCGTTAAAGTACATGGTGATAACGATCATCCTGTACCATATCTTTCTCTTCCACATGTGCTGCTTGGTAACTATGTAGCCCGCAAACCCTGAGATTGCCACCATAAGTGCGGTTCCGATTATCGTACGGAGTATGGTTACCGTAAAGGACTGTCCCAGACCTGTAACATTAAGAAGTGAAAGGTAGTTGTTAAAATGTATGCCCCGGGGAATAAAGGTTATCATACCTCTGTTTACCAGATCGTTATTGGATATGGTATTGATAAAGAGGTAATAGAAGGGGAAAACGCAAAGTATCATGAACAAAGTGAAAAACACCACGTTTACGATATCAAAGACCTTATCTCCCACCGTATCTTTATATATGATCAAGCCAAAGCTTGAATCACGCTTAGCTTTTTTCTTTTTTTCCGCCATAATGCACCCCCTCCTTAGATTATATTCTCGCCACGTATTGTCTTCGATACGCTGTTGGCTACGAAGAGCAGGAATACGCTTATCAAGGATTTAGCCATGGAAACAACCGTTGAAAGAGGGATCATGGCACCGCCGTTACTGTTAACAATACCCAGGTTATAAACATACAGGTCCAAAACCTCCAGGGTATTCTTGTTTATGGGATTTGAGAACACCAGGTACTGCTCCATTCCGTTGGAAAGAATGTTGGCAATGGAGAGCATCAGCATTACGCAATAGGTGGGAACAAGAGCCGGCACCGTAATGTGCCACATTCTCTTAAATCTTCCCGCACCGTCGACCATCGCAGCTTCATAGAGGCTCTGATCCACACCGGAGATAGCGGCTATATAAATTATGGCGCTCCATCCCAGGCCCTTCCATGTACCCCATGCCAGCATCTTGATCCAGGAAAGATTGTCATTCTGGAGATAGTTGGCATCTGCAGCCACTTTGGTAACCGTTTCTATAAGGTCGTTTACGAAACCTTCGGTAGAAAAGAAGGCAAAAGCAATGGCATAAACCAGTACCCAGGAGATGAAGTTGGGTATGGTAGTCAGTATCTGAACCGACTTTCTGAAGCCCGTGCTCCTGATCTCCGACAGGAAGATGGCAAAAGCTACCGGCAGCCAGCTGGTGAGGATACCAAGGGATGACATTACAAGGGTGTTCTTTAAAACACGAAGAATATCTGCTCTTGTAACCGCACTGCTGAAAAGATATCCGAACCACTTGAAGCCCACAAATTTATCGGCTGTCAGATCAGCTCCGGATTTATAATCAAAGAAGGCATATCTCCAGCCCCAAAGAGGCAGATAGGAGAAAATAAAGGCCAGCATCAATATAGGCAATATATAAAGGAAAAGTTTGTACTTTTCCTGCATTTCCATCTTCTCTTCTCTCTCCCTTTTGATCTCGGAAATGATCAGCACGATCGAGATCAGAAACAGGATGATGGCAAAAGCCAGGAAGAAATTAAGGCTCCACTTGGGATCAAGCTGTCCCAGTTTCTTTCCTGCAGCTTTAAGTTCCGCATCGAATCTGGTAAAAGATACTCTTGCAAAGACATCTCCCAAAAGTATCAAGCCCGCACCGATCATAGGGAAAAAACCGCCTCTTAAGCGCATCTTGTTATTCCCCAAAGACATGCAGCCACCGATACCCGCCACAGCTACACCGATCACTATCGCTATGCCGGACAACTGAACCAGTCTGAAGGTTAAAACAGATATATATCTGAAGCCCAGACCCACATTTGCTGTCAGGTTGCTGTAAGAAACAGCGGCAGTAAAGATGGAACAATACTTACTGATCTTGTCGGTTATTCTTCCCGGGAAAAACGCCGGTAAGAACAAAGTGACCACACTGAAGAGTATCATCGCCCTTTGCAACCAATACAGATAATTATATGGTTTCCTGGGCTGTGATATTGAATTCTGTTTGATAATATCCACTTTTCCCTCCCGTAAAAAAAGACTCATATCTCTCCTGCAATTATAAAACCTCTATAAAAAATCTTTTATCCTATAAATCCGATAAAATTTAGATTAAAATTTCGACACCTATAATATCTTCTAATTTATTTCATTTTCTTCTTGTATTTCGTCAAGGGTTATTGTAGAATGTAAAAAATTTGTTTGGAGGAGCAAAAAAACAAAAGTGTTTTTAAGTTCCCCGACCATCAGGAGGCACAAATGCTAAGACACGTTATCAGCCCTCAGGACCTTACGGTCAATGAACTCGAAGATCTTATCACTCTCGCAAAGGATATGTATTCTCATCCCGCCGATTATTCATCAATTTGTAAAGGAAAGAAAATAGCTACTTTATTCTATGAACCAAGTACCCGCACCCGTTTAAGTTTTGAAGCTGCAATGCTTAATCTCGGGGGCAGTGTTCTTGGTTTTTCTTCTGCCGATTCTTCCTCTGCAGCCAAGGGTG
>JAILHY010000086.1 GCA_024695575.1 Lachnospiraceae bacterium | reverse complement strand
GCGAAATATTTTCCGGCAGGAAAGGGAACAAAGAAGAAGCCTTATCAGATCTGGACTGCAAGGCACCTGTTCAATATGACCAAATATACCGGAGAAGATTATAAGGGCAAGTACTTCAAGGTTATGCAGGACATAGATCTTGCTGAGAGCATTTATTCGGGAAGAGTATGCAGTTATGCGTCAACCTTCTATGGAATCTTTGACGGCAACGGAAAGACCATCCGTCACTTAAAGGGCAATCTGTTCGATAATCTTGAGTCTACCGCTATTGTAAGGAATGTATATGTTGCCGACGCAGACACTACTTTGGCTTCGAGCGGAGGTATCGCAGGCGTGATCTGTGAGAGCAATAAGGGTATCATCGAAAAGTGCGTAGTATATGATTCCGAACTTTCATGCTCATCGTATCATGGCATTATTGCAGGTTTCAACCACGAATGGGGTATTGTCAGAAACTGCGCTTCCATAGACTGCAAGGACTATGCGTATGACTCCGCGGGCGGTATCGTAGGACGCAACGAAGGCAAGGTTCAGAACTGCTATTCAAATATCACGATCAAGGGTGATGCTTCTGCGGGAGGTATTGTCGGGATCAATTTCGGCGGAACCGTAAGCGGATGCCTCGGAACCATCACAACGCTTCCCAACGGCGATAAACCCAATACTTCGCAGAATATCGGAGGCATAGTGGGAACACAGGCAGGCACCGATGCTTATATCGAAAACTGTACGTCTCTTTACCTTCCCGAGGATACTTATGATCTGGGAGATGTTGGCTCTATCTGGGGCGGCTACAACACCGGCGGTTACGGTTATCCCGAGAATGCGACCGGTTGTGTCGGCGCTGTTAAGTATACCATCGATGATATCCAGCTGACCGAGAAAGAGATCAACGGTTCAACTAATGAGACTTATCTTGCAGAGCAGCTTGAGAAGAAGAAAACCCGCTTTGTAAGCCATCACGGCGCTTCGGCGGATACTGTCAAAGAGATCAAGAATCCCGTTGAAAAGCTCATTGCGGGCGGCAATACCGACGGTAACCCTGATCGGGGGAACAAGGCAGTTATCTCCAATCTCAGTATCAAGTATACGCATATTTTTGAGAACGAGACCAAAGCCTACAACGCGAAAAAGAAATTCCCCATGACACAGAAGGAACTGAAGGTCAAGGAATTTTCCACACCCGGCAAGGTTAAGATCAAGAAGGTTAAAGCTGATCCGGTGAAAGAGCAGGTAACCTTCACCTGGGATTCTGTCAAGAAGGCTGAAGGCTATGAGGTTTATGTTGCCAAATGGAGATATTCGGAGACCGGAAACAAGTACGGTGAATATGAGCTTGAGGAAACGATCAAATCCGCGAACGCAACAGAATACACGGACAAGTATATGTATAAGACCACTCAGTATTTCTATAAGGTAAGGGCGTACTGGACCGTAAGCGGCGTGAAGGTATACGGACCGTTCTCGGATGTGCAGGCAGTTAAACTTGCGGAAGACTGACAGCTGAGCAGGGTACCTCTTGACAGGGGGGCGGTGAATATCATTTTAGGAGGAAAAAAGCATGAAAGTGTTTAAGAAACTCGCAGTTCTGGCGCTTGTTCTGACCATGATAGCCGGTCTTTTCCCGGCGCGCAGCGCGCAGGCAGCCACCAAGCCCGCCAAACCCGGGATCACGGTAAAGGCGAATGATGATGGCAAGAGTGTTACGCTTACCATTGCAAAGACAAAAAATGCTGAAGGGTACAAGATCATGGTCAAGAAGCCCGGAGCAAGCAAGTTTACCAAACTTACGACGTTTAAGAAGGACGGAACCGCTGCAAGAACCTACACCGCAAAGAAGCTTGCGTCAGGAGAGTATCAGTTTAAGGTCCGCGCTTACCGTAAGAACGGAAGCAAGACCGTGTGGGGCAAGTACAGCAAAGTTGTTAAAGTAACGGTAGGCAAGTCCGAAGAGGATGACAAGAAGGACGATAAGGATACAGGCAAACCCGGTGCTTCCGACAAAACGATCGGTTACGGAACTGCCACAAAGCTTGATCTGTCG
>JAILHY010000084.1 GCA_024695575.1 Lachnospiraceae bacterium | reverse complement strand
GTTATGCCGATACCTGCGCCGCAAAGAAGGCGTCCCTGTGAATCCTTGGCTGAAAGAGGATATTTGATGGTCTTCTCAATATCCTTGATGGTGATAAGACCTTTTAAGTTGTAGTTTTCATCCACGATGGGAAGTTTCTCTTTACGGGCCTTGGCTAAAATAAGCTTGGCCTCCTCAAGGGTAACGCCCTCTCTTGCCGTAACAAGACCTTCGGAGGTCATGGATTCTTTTATCTTTTTGCTGAAATCCGTTTCGAATTTAAGATCACGGTTGGTAATGATACCTACAAGCTTGCGCCCTTCGGTAATGGGAACGCCGGAAATACGGAACTTGTTCATGAGGGATTCCGCATCGGCAAGTGTATGTTCGGGAGTCAATGAAAAAGGATCTGTGATAACGCCGTTCTCTGAACGCTTAACCTTGTCCACTTCCTCGGCCTGTGCCTCGATGGACATGTTCTTGTGGATGATTCCGATACCGCCCTGACGTGCCATTGCAATGGCCATACGATGTTCGGTAACCGTATCCATGCCTGCGCTCATCATTGGGATGTTAAGTTTGATGCTCTTGGTCAGATGGGTGGTTACATCGATCTGGTTGGGAATGACCTCCGAATAGGACGGCTCAAGAAGCACGTCGTCAAAGGTAATGCCTTCATACACTATCTTACTCATTCTTTATCCTCCTAATATTTATTCAGTATACTCCGCTCCCGAACAACAGCTAACATATTCTCACTTAGATGCCCTGCCACCTCCGAGAAGTGGTGCTTTTTCTCTCCGGTTCGGGCAATGCGTTCGAATTATGTTACTGTTGCTTCGGTCGCTCCTGGTTAATCCGTAAATACTTTCCTGGGAGCTACGTTTTTGACAAGCTTTACAAAATCTTCCGTAGGTTCGATTATGATCTTTTCCTTGCCATCGTAAAAGAAAACGTATCTCTTGTCAGGCTGGTTCTCAACACCGCTTGAATAATCGTGAACTTTGGCTTCCCTGTTCTTGTATCCGTCAAGATGATAGGACTTGATTGGAGCAAGAATCTCCATCTTCTCTACCGAATATACGGCTACACGCTTACGCTTTGCCTGGTGCATGATCTTGTCAACCGAGATTTCTTTGTCCAGGTATAAATACTCGTACTCAATGTCGGTGTTCATGATAACGAAATAAGCTCCGACTCCGATGAGAACTCCCACCAGAAGGATGATGAAATCACTGAGTACCAGGCCTCCGAGGATAGTAACTGCCGCAAGAAAAACAACCAGATATTTCAAAAATGCCTGCCATGCGGGTGTATGCCTCTGGACCATGCATTCTATGTAAGATTCGTTCATGTCTGCTCCTCCGTTCTATGTCTTTACGGGATATGATATCATCATTTTTCAAAAAGCAAAACTATTTTTTTATTCTTCATAAAAAGTTTATATTAGCTTTGATTGACAGGGCACTTTCCTTGAATGATAATGGATAATATCATTTACAGAAAGAAGAATCCACATGCCTGTTATAGACGAGATCAGAGAGCAACACGAAATAGTCAAAAAGAAAGGTTTGAAATACCGTCTTCAGTATTTCTGGGATTATTACAGGACCGCCACGCTCTTTACCATAATCGGCCTCATCTTTGCCGGAAGCATTATTCACACATTTGTAACCGCCAAAGATACAAGGTTCGAAGTCCTGATGATCAATTCCTTTTCATCTCCCAGCCAGGAGGCCTTCGGTAAACTTCTTGAAATTAACGAAAAGAAGGAAGAAGTAACCTTTGACTATAACTTTTACATTAATCCCGACCCCGAAGCCATGGACAATGCAACATATGCCAACAGTCAGAAACTGATGGCGGTCATTGCTTCCAAGAGCGCCGATGTCATGATCGCACCGGAAACTCTTTTTACCCGTTACGTGAACGGCGGAGTTATGGGCGACCTTCGCAATTTCTTTTCCGAAAGTGAGCTTGAAGCTCTCGGAGACAAGGTACTCTGGCTTGAGATCTACGATGCCGACAACGACGAGACACTGCCGGCAGCACCCCTTGCCATTGATGTGACCGATGCTCCCGGACTTAAGGACAACGCCTGCTACCCCCAGGACGAGAAAATCCTCATGGGCCCCATCATCAATTCGAAGCACCCTGAGGATTTCAAGACTTTTTATAATTTCCTGTACAGTTCGGAAAGCTCTTCCGGCGAATAAATGTAATGCTTGCCGCAGAAACTGCAGTTAACTTCCGCATCCTTACCTTCGTCCATAAGGCTCTTTAATTCCTTTTTACCAAGCGAAACAAGGCCTTTGGCGAATCGCTCCTTGGAGCAGTTGCAATAGAAACAGGTAGGGATCTTATCGGTAAACTCGACATCAAAGCCCTTGAGGATATGCTTTAATATGTCCTCAGGGGTTTTTCCTTCTTCAAGAAGGTCCGTAACGGAACTTACGTCCTTAAGATTCTCTTCAAGCCTTGCGATGGTCTCTTCCGGCGCAAAGGGCATAAGCTGAATGATAAAGCCCCCTGCCTGCCTTACGGTATTGTCCTTGTTCATAAGAACGCCAAGGCCCACTGTGGAAGGAACCTGCTCACTTGCCACGAAATAATAGGTAAGGTCATCGGCGACCTCGCCGGTCTGAAGCATAACTTCGCCCACATAAGGATCCTTAAGGCCCATATCCTTGATAACCGTAAGGAAACC
This sequence comes from Lachnospiraceae bacterium, assembly GCA_024695575.1. Lineage (GTDB taxonomy): Bacteria > Bacillota > Clostridia > Lachnospirales > Lachnospiraceae > UBA1258. The sequence continues at coordinate 23,730 of JAILHY010000084.1, read as the reverse complement.
GGGTGCCAGCGCTCCGCCAACGTCCAGCTTGCCCTTGGAATTGGGAGGCAGGATCACGTCGGGATTGACTGCATATCCTTTGACACGTCCCTTGGAATCCGCAGTAACGGTGAGTCCCTTTGCAGGTCCGCCGCCTTTGATCTGAAGGGTCAGGATGTCGTCTTCGCCCTTTTGCATCACGCCCATCATGGCAGCTCCGGTGAGTAATCTTCCGAGTGCCGCAGTCATTACGGGGCTTGTGTTGTGAGCCTTTCTGGCTGTCTCAACGGTTTCTTTTGTATAAGCTGCAAAAGCACGTATATTGGCATTCGCAGCGGTTGCTCTTACTATGTAATCTTCCACTTTATTTTCCCTTTTCTTTAGCTATAACAAAAATACGCTCACTGGCGGAATCAGCCTTGTCTTCCGTTTCCGAATCAAGTGCCGAAACAAACACAAGCCCCGCTTCCTTAAGCGCCTTCTTTATATCCGAAAGAGTGTAGCCCCGCTGGAAATGAGTTTCCTTAAAGCGCCTGAACAGTTCGCTTCCCTCTTCCTTCACAAAGAAAGTGATATTGTATTCGTTGATATCTTCATCGGGATAGTAGGTGTTTTCCCACACAAAGGACGCATTGTCGCGATCCTCGGCGATAGTGGTATCCCCTATCACATCCCTGTATTTGTGCCTGGTATTGAAATCAAAAAGAAAAAGCCCGCCGGGATCAAGGTAATTGTTCACAAGTTTGAAAACCCTGACAAGATCCTCATACTCCGTAATATAGTTAACGCTGTCGCAAACGCTGACTACCGCCCGGACGGTACCGTAGAGTTCAAACTCCCGCATGTCCTGGCAAAGATAGAGGATCTCGTTACTGTCCCCTTCTTTGGACCTTGCGATTCCAAGCATTTCCTCGGAATTATCAACTCCGATCATGTCGTAGCCTGCGTCCCTGAGACGCGCCGTCATTTCACCGGTTCCTGCCCCAAGTTCGCACACAAGGCCGTCTTCTATGCCCTTTTCTTTTAGCGTCCGCACTATGAGATCGCGCCACTTGTCGTAGGGCACGTCCTCCATAAAATCATCATAAACCGATGCAAAGCCCGTATAAGCGTCCATCTGAGCTCCCCGTTACATTGCGCTTGCAAGCAAAAGCAAAACGAAGGTTCCAAGGCCCATGATAATACCGGCCAGTACAACACCGCACATTACGGCGATAACGCTCTTCTTAAAGTCCATATCAAGAATGGAAGCCGCCAGAGTTCCTGTCCACGCGCCGGTTCCGGGAATCGGGATTCCCACAAACAAAAACAATGCGAAATACAGGCCTCTTCCTGCTTTTTCCTGAAGCTTTACGCCGCCTTTGTGTCCCTTTTCGAGACAGAACGTAAAGAATCCGCCGATAACAGGCTTATCCTTGCCCCATTCGAGGACCTTCCTCGCGAAAAAGAAAATGACGGGCACCGGAAGCATGTTACCGACAATGGCAACGATGTAGCTTGGAAGCACCGGAAGGCCTGCTGCCAGCGCATAGGGAACCGCAACTCGTAACTCGATGAGCGGAACCATGGATATAAAGAAAACGATAATGAACTTCTTAAGCATATATACTCCTATAAATAAATCTTTCCGTTTAAACGAATAATACTATTTGAATGTGAAGCACGCCTCCGGAACGAGCAAATAGCGATTAAACGAACGAAGTGAGTGCTGCTTCCTGTCCGAAGGGCAGGAAGATTGGGGACATCGGCTTTCTTAATCCGTTCAAGCGCCACTCGGGCTGCCTCATCGCAAGCGACGAGGCATATACTCACACTGCGCTCACTTTATTGGCAGTTCAACACAGTGGATAAAGTGGTCGCTTGTGTTCAAACATGAACGCGAGTCGTCATTGAAAAAGCACCGCTTGCTAAGTGTGCTCAAATGCGCTCAAAATCGATTTGCTGCTTCCGTCGGCTAATCTCTTTCGTAGTAATGTCAAAGCACAGCAGACTCGGCAATAAGAGTTCTTCCGAGACTTTACGCAGTGATCGTATGACACACCGCTTTGCGGTGCGTCAGGCCGAGTGCCGCTTGAACGGGCTTAATTATGTCAGTCTGTAGAATGATTCTGGCGAAGTGGGACGCTTCCCTCAGACGCCGGGATGGCTGTCTGCCTGTCCAGGCAGACATACGCCGCTACACGAGGCCTTGTCGCTGTCGAAGACTGCGACCCGAAGGGCGAGAGCGTGTCGAGGAAGGACTGCTTATTTGCCGAGGATGCGTAATAATAATCATAGTACGTTAAACCGAATTATTTTCGCTCTTTATTATCTCTTCCAGTGCCGCGATAACCGCACGCATCTCTTCATCGGTTCCGATGGATATTCTCAGCCAGTCCTTGGTTCTCGGCGCATTGAACGCGCGAACCAGTATGTTTCTTTTGCGTAATTCGCTGAATATATAATCTCGCTCCACAGTTTTGTGCTTCGCAAAAATAAAGTTCGTGGACGAATCCGCAAATTCGAAGCCAAGTTTACATAACTCTTTCTTTGTCCACTCTCTGGTGGCAACAACCTTGGCTACGGTCTCCTCAAAGTACTGCGTATCCCTTACCGCCTCGGCACCAAGTATAAGCGCCGGCATGTTCATGGTGTAGGAATTGAAAGAGTACTTCACATCCAACATGTACTTAATAAGCTTAGGCTGTCCGAAGGCAAGTCCTACGCGCATTCCCGCCATGGAGCGCGACTTCGAAAAGGTCTGTACCACCAGCAGGTTCTCATATTTATCTATGAGAGGAATTGCAGATTCCGCGCCAAAATCCACGTAAGCCTCGTCAACGATCACTACCGAAGCGGGATTGGCTCTCACTATGTCTTCGATGGCGGAAAGAGGCTGCTTAAGACCCGTGGGTGCGTTGGGATTGGCGATAACCAGTCCACCGTTAGGCACCTTGTAATCTTCGGGATCAATGCTGAAATCTTCCTTAAGCGGAACCTGTCTGTACGGTATCCTGAAAAGCTCAGCCCACACATCATAAAACGAATAGGTTACGTCCGGAAAAAGAATCTCTCTTTCCCCGTTAAAGAAAGTAAGAAAAGCCATGGCCAGAACGTCGTCGGAGCCAACCCCCGTAAAGATCCGGTCTTTGGCGATTCCGTAAGTATCCGATACAGCACTTACAAGCAGGTCACAGGTCGGGTCAGGATACTTGCGAAAAGAGGTGTAATCCATATCCTTAAGGGCTTTCAGAACACCCGGAGCCGGAGGATAAGGATTCTCATTGGTATTTAATTTGATAAGATTACTTGTTTTAGGCTGTTCTCCCGGCGTATAGGGAGTAACGCGCCTTACATTTGATTCCCACATATTGTGACCTCTCTCAATGAAAAAGAAAAAAATACAAGGACATTCTATAACATAATCAAAACTCTGTAAACCATCCCCGGTTTTCCCTCACGTATTCCGGCTTTCGACCGATCCACCAAAATTAATCCTTGACAACTCATTCTTTTCGATGCTATCATGCACCTACATTGTTAGACTTCATTGAGATGACCCGCCAAGTGCGGATAATTTCTATGGAGGTTTTTTTATGCATTTTTCTATTCCACACCTTAAACACTGGTGTCGTTCCCTTATCGGGATCATCGCTTTCTTTATTATCATATATCCCGCAGCCCCTTCACATGCTGCAACTTTCTATCACAAACATACCGATTCCTGCTATGACACATACAACGAACACTGCAGCAATCACACCACAAGACGTGAGACCCAGTCCATAATGAAATACTGTGAGAACTGTAACGGCGAAGTGGCACACCGCGAGACCTCTTTGCGTGTAACCTGCAACCTTCCCGCCGATTCTCCTGTAAAAGAAGGTTTCGTCGATAAAGTGGTCAAAGTTCAGGTTCAGTGTAACCGATGCGGTTATATCAAGAACGCCATCACGACCACTGCTTACGAACACGATCTTCCCGTACAGCAGTTAAAGTGCGGTCTTAAGGAATCCTCTTCCATCGGAACCCTTACCCTTAAGCCTTCCACCACCGCATGGACCAACAAACCCGTTACCCTGTCAGCCGAAGTCAAATCAACTTCCAAGTACTTCGGCCTTGCCGCAAGCCCTTATAACTTCGGTAAAGGTGCCACCAATTCAAATTCTTTTTCCGTAAGTACCAACGGCTCATATTCTGTTACGGTTACCTGCGCAGACGGTTCCAGCGCGACCGAGTCCATTAATATCACAAACATCGATACCACTGCGCCTGCCGTATCCGTCAAGGCAACCACCGATAAATGGTCTGAAAGCGGTATTGCCGTTGCCGTAACGGCAACGGACGGTGAATCCGGCCTTGCAGCCAAACCCTATTCCTATAACGGAGGAGCCTACACTGCCGATAATTTCTATCTTGCCACCAAGAACGGGACTCTTACCGTTAAAGTTCAAGACAAAGTAGGAAACGTTACCACCCAGACCATCCAGATTTCCAAGGTAGGCAAAGATCCTTCCAAGACCGATGCCGAAGCCACAGCTCTCAAGGCTGCCGAGGAAGCCACAAGGCAGGCAAAAGAAGCACAGGCCCAGGCCGAATCTGCCAAAGCCCAGGCCGAAGCCGACAGGGCTCAGGCAGAAGCCGACGCTAAGACCGCAGCCGAAACCCTTGCCGCTGAGAAAGCTGCAAGAGAAGCTGAGGCCAAAGCCGCTTCCGAAACTCTCGCTGCTGAGAAAGCTGCAAGAGAAGCCGAGGCCAAAGCTGCTTCCGAAAGCCTTGCTGCCGAGAAAGCCGCAAGAGAAGCTGAAGCCAAGACTGCTGCCGAAACTCTCGCCGCTGAGAAGGCCGCAAGAGAAGCTGAGGCCAAGACTGCTGCCGAAACCCTTGCTTCCGAAAAGGCTTCCAAGGAGGCTGAGATAAAGGCCCGCGAAGAGGCCGAAGCCGCAAGACAGGCTGCTCTTGACAAGATTGCGGAACTTGAAGCCGAAAAGCAGGAAGCAAAGCGCCTTGAAGCCGAGCGAAAGGAAGCAGAGCGCCTGGCCGAAGAAGCCGCAAAGAAGCTTGAAGAAGAACGTACCGAATCAGCAAGACTTGAAGCCCTTAAACAGGCCGCTGCCAAGCTCGAAGCCGAAAACGCTGCCAAAGAACAGGCTGCCCGCATCGCCAAACTTGAAGAAGAAAAGGCCGAAGCCAACCGTCTTGCATCCCAGAAACAGGCCGAATACGAAGCCGAGAAAAACGCTCTTTCCGCTCAGCTTGAAGCAGAGAGAAACACCTTAAACGCCAAGCTCGAATCAGAACGAAGCTCTCTGGCGGCCAAAGCCGAAGCCGAAAGACAGACTGCCCTTGCCAAATACGAAGCAGAACGAAGCGAAATACTTTCCAAGTACGAAGCCGAAAAGAAAGCCCTTGCCGCTCAGGTAGAGGCAGAAAGAAAGGCTACAGAAGCCGCAATCTCAAAGGAACGAAAAGCAGCGGAAGAAAAAATAGCTTCCGAGCGTAAATACGCTGATGAACAGATAGCTTCGGAGCGTAAGTACGCCGAAGACAAGATAACAGCCGAACGTAAGGCTGCAAACACCAAGATTGAGACAGAAAGAAAAGAATTTCTTTCCGAGAAGTCCGAAGCCGAAAAACTTGCCAACGACCTTATCGCCAAGCTTGAAAACGAAAAGAAATCCATCCAGGCCGAAGCTTCCGAGAAGCTTTCCAAGCTTGAAGCCGAAAAGGCCGAGGTTGAGCGCATCCTTGCAATGGGCAAGTCCGGCGAAAAGAAAACCGCCACTGCGAAAGATACCATCACCACCTCAAGCGGAAAGATCATCGTAAAGGATACGGCAAACTCCGAAGATTTAGAGGATGCTGAGACCGACGGATCCCTTGAAATTGCTGACGGTGAAACTTCGGAAGATACCGGCTCCGGCGACACTGTATCTTTTATGGATCTTGAGAGTGAGGATATCATCAGAATAAAAGAACTCGAAAAGGACGGCGAAAATGATTCAAAAACCGATCCCGAAGCTGACGAAAACAAGACCGAAGCGGAAGAAACAGATGCTGAACCTGAGGAACTGTCAGGCTCCGTCGAACGTGGACCCGAAATGCAGCTCATGTCCACAGGCGGTAAGACCACCATGGCAGGATTACTGCTTATTGTTTTAGGGAGTCTTCTTTTTTCAAGTTTCAGTTATGTTTACGTTTCCGATAACGGCAAAATTCGCCCCATCGCCCTTTCAAAGGTCAAGAAAGACAAATCAAAGATCGTAGTGGAGCTTCCTTCAGGCGTCCTTAGCGAGGAAGGCAAATACATGCTCCACATCAGTCCCTGGATCAAAAAAGGCGCCGCCGACCTCCCCGTTTTTGTGGAGATTGAAGGCGACACCCTTCCGATTCACACGGATAAAAAGAGCTTTAATTATCAGATTCAAGAATAAGCTTTAAGCGTTCACGATAACCGTCCGCAGCCTTCTTGTCTCCCTTTGCCTCGCATAAGCGAATAAGCCCTTCAAGAGGCATTTCGTTCTTGTAGCAAAGATAGACTTCGGGCTCCGTTTCAAAGTGAGCATTGATGTACCATACTGCGGCTTCGTCGAGATCACCCCGTTTCTCGAAATAGTCTCCGAGTATGGTGCATAGCTCGCTTGTACCTGACATGATCACATCCTTAATAGCGTATTTCATAATGGTCACGGGATCATCCGAAAGAACGGCCGCCTTGGTAAGAATGATATAGCAAAGCTTCAGCAGGTCTGCACTCGCTCCCTTGGTTTCCGAAACAGTCTTATAAAAAGGAACTGCAGCAAGGAAGTTGTCTTTGGTACCGTAAGACAGCAGTTCTCTGGTATAAAGCCTTAACAGCCTTTCGCTTACGGGAATGCCTTCCTTAAGCATCTTTTCAAAAACCCTGAGATCTCTGTCCGCATGTACTTCACCCTGCATGTGTATGATGTCGATATCACTGTCATACACCACAGGATCCAGTCGCAGAGTCTCGTGTATGGGATCGATAAAAGTAAATGTCCTGACTCTTCTGAAGAGCTTGGGCCTTAATTCTTCATCGAAATTATAAACAGATCCGTTATTCAACTGATTGACATACTTCATCTGAACAATGTCAACCTGAGGATCAAGGATTCCCTTTAGGAGCTTGAATTTACGGCGGTTTTCTTCATCAAGGACTTCGTCCGCATCGGGAACATACACATAGTCGCAGGTCGCCTTGGATGTGGCGAAATTTCTTGCTGCAGAGAAATCATCGATCCATTCAAATTCGTAGATCTTATCGGTATACTCCGAAGCAATGGCCTTGGTGTCATCGGTGGAACCCGTATCTACTATTACCAGTTCATCGTAAAGATCCTTAAGAGAATCAAGACATCTGCGGAGAATGGCTGCTTCATTTTTAACGATCATACATGCAGAGATCGTAACCATATTTACCCCCTGTTACCCTACTCGTTGGTGAGTTCGCCATACAGGCGCGCACACTTGACTGCAACCTCCCATCCCTTTAAGAGACGGTTTCTTTCTTCGGAAGACATGGTGGGATCGAATCTCCTTCCAAGCTTCCAGTTTTCGACTATATCCTCGCGGCTTGAATAATATCCTGTAGCAAGTCCCGCAAGATAAGCAGCTCCGAGAGCCGTGGTTTCTATACACTTGGGCCTCTCTACGGACAAAGAAAGCATATCCGCCTGGAATTTCATCATAAAGTTGTTGGCGCTGGCACCGCCGTCCACCTTAAGGGTATTTAAGGTGATACCCGAATCTCTCTCCATGACCTTCAGTACGTCGTAGGTCTGATAGGCTATGGATTCAAGCGCGGCTCTTATGAAGTGTTCCTTTTTGCAGCCACGGGTAATTCCTACGGTAATGCCCCTTGCATACTGGTCCCAGTAAGGAGCTCCGAGACCCACGAAGGCAGGCACAAGATATACTCCCGCAGTATCGGGAACAACGGTTGCAAACTCCTCGGTCTGTCTTGCGGTCTCAACCATACGCATTTCGTCTCTCAGCCACTGAACCGCAGCTCCTGCCACGAATACGCTTCCTTCAAGAGCGTACTCGGGTTTGTCCTTCTCACCCGCAGCTATGGTGGTGATAAGTCCGTTCTTTGAAAAGATGGCCTTCTCTCCCGTATTCATAAGGAGGAAACAACCTGTTCCATAGGTGTTCTTTGCATCTCCGGGATTGAAACAGCACTGCCCGAAAAGAGCGGCCTGCTGGTCACCGGCTACACCCGAGATAAGTATCTCGCCGCCAAGAACGTAAGGATCGGTTTTGCCAAAGAAGGTGCTGGATTTGCGAACTTCGGGAAGCATGGACATGGGAATTCCGAAATAATCGCAAAGTTCCCTGTCCCACTCAAGAGTATTGATATTGAAAAGCATGGTACGGCTGGCATTGGTATAGTCAGTCACATGTACCCTGCCCTTGGTAAGATTCCATATAAGCCAGGTGTCCACGGTTCCAAAAGCAAGTTCGCCGCGTTCCGCCTGTTCTCTCACGCCCTCCACATGATCAAGTATCCATTTGATCTTGGTAGCGCTGAAATACGCGTCAGGTATGAGCCCTGTCTTGTCACGTATCTTATCAGTCATGCCGTCGGCCTTGACCTGCTCGATATAATCGGCCGTTCTTTTACATTGCCATACGATGGCGTTGTATACCGGTTCACCCGTTGCTCTGTTCCAAATGATGGTAGTCTCTCTCTGGTTGGTAATGCCGATAGCTTCGATCTGTTCGTGACTTGCATTGACAAGTGCCATGGCTTCAAGTGCCACCGCAAGCTGCGATGACCAGATTTCCATGGCGTTGTGCTCAACCCAGCCGGGCTTGGGATAGATCTGCGTAAATTCCCGCTGAGCCATGTTAACTATGTTGCCGCTTCTGTCAAAAAGAATACATCTGCTGCTTGTTGTACCCTGATCCAATGCCATTAAATATTTTTCCATATATACCCCCAACGGTCTATTCTATGTTGCCTGTCACCACCAGGTCTGAACCTGTTCCGCAGACATTGGCGCAGGCTGTATCCCCAATACGTACCGGCGCGTTAAGACTTATCTTCATCATTTCATTGGCCACATCGAAGATGCGGTCCTTAGGTATCGGTGTTTTGGTCTTGACCGGAACCACCAGTCCCTTGCGGTTACCTAACCTTACGGTTCCCGTAACTGTACGGGTAGGATTGGTAACCTCATCTATAGCATAGAGTTCACCTCTCTTGCAGGTGTTACCCGTAACCTTCACCGAATCCCGGTTTCCGGGTTCATATTCCACTGTAAGGGCGCATCCCATGGGACAGCCGATACATGTAAGATTCTTTGTCTCCATATCAAGCCTCCTGATTCTCTATGGCGATAACTATCTTTGCATCATCAGGCATCGCCTCGATATCGGCCTTTTTAAGTATTACCTGCTCCATCTCCCCCGGAGCACAGATCTGCTTCTTACGGCGCTGTGTGCATTTATCTCCAAGATATACACATACTTCGGGATTTTTGTACACGTTACCCACACGGAATCTTATGGTTAAGAGATCCTCTAGTCTTGATTTGCGAAGAGTAACGGGAACCGTGTAGCGAACTCCGTTACCAGTCTGGATCTCCACAGGTGCTTCACCGTCCCTTGAAGCCTTGCCTCGAACATACTCTGCCGCATGGCGTCCGGCCTCTCCTGCTTCCTGTGATACATAGTCTACAAGATCATGTACGTGAAGCACGTTGCCGGCTGCAAACACGCCGTCTATAGATGTTTCAAGACTCTCATCCACCTTGGCTCCGCCTGTAACAGGGCTTAATTCGATACCCATCTGGGAACTTAACTCGTTCTCGGGTAAGAGTCCGCAGGACAAAAGAAGTGTATCGCACTTGATAACCTCTTCCGTTCCGGGGATGGGTTTATTCTTTGAATCAACCTTGGCCAAAGTAACGGATTCGACTCTGTCCTTGCCTCCTATATCCACCACGGTGGTGGAAAGCTTAAGCGGTATATTAAAGTCGTCCAGACACTGAACTATGTTTCTTTTTAAACCGCCGGAATAGGGCATGAGCTCTGCGACCGCGTGAACGTGTGCCCCTTCAAGAGTCATACGGCGGGCCATGATAAGGCCGATATCACCGGATCCGAGGATCACTACTTCCTTACCCGGCATCTTGCCTTCGATGTTAACATAGCGCTGAGCCGTTCCTGCGGAGTATATTCCTGCGGGACGATATCCGGGAGTGTTCAGAGCTCCTCTGGGACGTTCCCTGCAGCCCATGGCAAGAACGATGGCATCTGCCTCTATGGTGAAAATGCCCTTTTCCTTGGACATGGCGGTAATTACCTTGTCAGGGCTTATGTCTATGACTATGGTCTTTAAGAGTGCGGGAATATTAAGTTCTTTTGCTTTCTCTATGAAACGTGCCGCGTATTCGGGACCCGTCAGCTCTTCCTTGAAGGTATGAAGTCCGAAACCGTTATGTATGCACTGGTTGAGAATTCCGCCAAGAACCGCGTCACGCTCGATGATAAGGACATCATCCACACCCGATTCCTTGGCCTTTATTGCTGCGGCAAGACCTGCAGGTCCGCCACCTATGATGGCAATCGAAACTTTCATAACAACTCCTGTCAGTTTGATTTATGTTCGCTTAAGAATTCCGATCCTTTGCCGTGCTTGGTGATCTCTGTCATGGGAACACCCAGCTCGCGTGCCAGTATCTCTACTGTCTTGGGAGAACAGAATCCCGACTGGCATCTGCCCATACCTGCTCTGGTGCGTCGCTTAACGCCGTCCAGTGTGGTGGCGCCAAGGGGTCTCTTGATAGCATCAACTATCTCCCCTTCCGTTACCAGTTCGCAGCGGCAGATAACATTGGCGTAAAGAGGATTTCCGGAAATAAGGCGCTGCTTCTCTTCGTTGGAAGCCAGTGCGATATTTGGAATACCCTTTCTGTTACTCTTAAAGTTCTCCTTCTTGGGAGCCTTGAGATAACCTGCAACCTCTGAAGCAAGATATTCTCCGATGGCGGGAGCAGCCGAAAGTCCGGGCGATTCGATCCCCGCTGCCTCAAAGAATCCTCTCACACAGGTTTCTCCAACCAGGAAGTCGTCATTCTCGGGATGAGCTCTCATTCCTGCAAAAGAAGTGATCACTGATCTGTAAGGAATGGTCTTGACCGAATGGGATGCGGTCTTCTGAAGGCTTTCAAGCCCCGCTTCGGTGGTGTTGACAGCTTCTTTGTCCTCGGAGTCTACAGCGGTGGGGCCAAGAAGAAGGTTTCCGTGAACCGTAGGGGTGACAAGCACGCCCTTGCCGTATTCGCCGGGAAGCTGGAAGATCGTTGAGCTTACAAGATTTCCGACCTTCTTATCATATAAACAGTACTCACCCTTACGGGCAGTTATCTTGATCTTGTCTTCGCAAAGCATGTTGTGGAACTTATCGGCGTATACACCTGCTGCATTTACCACAACATCCGCATGGAAGGTCTCCCCCGAAGTTGTTACTTCGAAGCCGTTTCCGTCCTTTGCGATGGACATAACTTCCGTATTGAGATAGAATTTAACTCCGTTGACGCAGGCATTCTCGGCCATGGCGATGGTAAGCCCAAAGGGACACACGATACCGCCCGTAGGCGCGAAAAGCGCCTCCACCACGTCATCGGAGATGGCAGGCTCCATTTCACGGATTGCGTCTCCCGTAAGGATCTTAAGTCCCTCCACTCCGTTCTTTTCCCCGCGCTTTAAGAGTTCCTCAAGCTTCCCATGATCTTCCTCTGAAAAAGAAAGAACTATGGATCCGTTTCTTTTGTACGGGAAATCAAGCTCATGAGAAAGGGATTCCATTCTGCGTGAACCTAAAACGTTGAAATGTGCTTTCCTTGTACCGGGAATTGCGTCGAAACCGGCATGAACGATGCCGCTGTTAGCTTTGGATGTGCCTTCGCATACATCCGAAGCTTTGTCGCAGACTGCGACGGTAAGATCAAATCGCGATAATTCGCGGGCGATGGAAGAGCCCACTACGCCCGCGCCAATAATCAGTACATTGACTTTCATTTGGCCCCCTATTCGTCTTCTCCATTGTCGGCAATATGTTCAAAGAGGTACTGAAGTACTTCACCCGTGAACTTGCGGGCGTTGAGGCCAATAAGTCTGGTCCCGTCTTTCTGATCCACTTCGCGGACCACATCAGCGTACATGATAAGTGTATCTGCCACTATGATGATGTCCTTCTCCAGGATCGATGGAGTGTCATCGGGGACGATAACTGCAATACCGAGAGGGCTAACATTCTTAACCTTCCCGTAAATCTTACGCAGGTCCTCTCTTACCACGATAACGCTGTCAGCGTGATAATCGATACGTGTTATCATTCTGCGTTCTTCCATATGTATTACCTCTCTTATCCCAAAATAAAACCCGCGACACAGGAACCTGAGCCGCGGGTTCGATGCATAAATATTATATCACATTCACGCACTCTTGCAATATATCGGCGGATGCCACCGCCTCTGTTTCGGTGATTGCCTCTCTGATGCCTTTAATGGATACCGGTACTGAAGTATCGGTATTTCCGGACCGTTTTCTGAGATCAAGAAGCCTTCTTTTTAAAGCGTTCCTTCTGGTGATCCACAAAGCGGCCACAGCAATCAAAGCAGCCAGAACAACCGTCACGACAGCATAAACATAATAACTGCCTGCAGGTCCCGCTGCGAGAGGAGTTTCGTCCTCACCTATCACAATAAGATGGTACGACTGCGTCAGTACTGAGCTCAATATGTTATTCATAGTCTCTCCTGTTTCCCTTTTCATCTATAAAGACGGGGAAACAGGAGAAAAAGGTTCAAAAATTATTAATTAATCATCATTTTTATGCTTTTTAACATAATGACGACGGTACATTTCTTCTCCGGCAACACCAAGCAAAAGAATTAAAAGCGCCCATATTCCGCCGGGAGCGGGAATTTCGTCCTCTGCAGCTTCTTGCATGGCGGCAAGAGCCACCTTACCGTCATTTATCTCATTGATCGCACCGGGCGCAGCTGCCATGGGAATAACATTCTCTTCAACGGATATCAAAGCAGGCGCTTCTCCTTCTGCGTCCCTAACCGCCGGAGCTTCTGCCGTTATGGAATCACCGGCGGGAGCATTGGCCGCCGGAACCCCTGCATCCGGAATATTTATTTCGGGAAGAACAACTCCGGGTGTACCGGCTACGGCAGGACTTCCACTATCCGAAGCGGGACTTGCGGTCGCACCCTGCGATGCTGTTTCCTGTGAAGGCTCTGTATCCTGTGTTACCGCAGAAGGACTGCTGTCTGTATTTTCAGATTCCGAAGCAGTGTCAACGGGATCGGGTTCGGTTTCGGGACCTGATTGTTCGGAACCGTCATCGTTCCCGACATCCTGTTCTGTCCTCTGTCCTTCGTTCTGACTTTCCGCCCGGTCCGCCTTTTCTTTAGCTTCCGCTACGGCTTTTCTGGCAGTATCCAATTCTTTGTCTATGGCTTTCTTGTTCTTTTCAAGTGCGTCAAGCTCGTCTTTTGCTTCCTGAAGCTCGTTCGTGAGATCGTCAAGGACCTTCTTTGAGCTTGATTCTTTTTCTTCAATAGCCTTTATGCTTTCTTTCAGTGCTTTGACTCTGCTCTTTGCTTTTTCAAGAGCTTCGCGGGATTGGGTTGCACTGTCTTTAAGGCTTATGTACTCTTTCCTGCGAGCATCATACTGAGCCTTAAGGTCATCCTGTTTCTGCCGTTCTTCTAAAAATCCATTTTTCTGAGCCTGATAGCCGTTGGCTTCCTGTTCCTTACTCTGCGAAAGAGCGGTCTTATCATCTATAACAGTTTGACATTGCGTTGCTTCGTCTGTCTTAGCCTGCGCCTCCACGGATTTTTCATTCTGCGTGTTTGTATTTATCCTGCTTTCTTCAAGTTTATCGGCCTTTAATGCCTCCTGATTTGCTTTTTCTGTTGTTTGATCTGCGATTATCTTTTCATAATTATCCGCAAGATTCCTGAACTTACGAGAATCATCAAATGCTTTCCCTTCTACGTTTACGTCATGAGTACCGTTAAAACTAACGAGTTTGGTAGTATACTTCGAAATACCGTTTTGGGTAAGAAGTATATTTCCTGACATGTAATTATCATTTGTATACACATCTAATATGTTCTTGGCCGCACCGGTAATATTAACCGTTTTATCTCCAAGCTTCTTTTCCACCGTGTTGCCTTGCTTAAGGCTTTCGGCCTCATCATCGCTTACCCGGTACATCTTACCGCCGAATTCACAAACCTTTGCGGCCGTTTTTTCAAAAATGACCAGGCCACCCCCAGAAAGGCCTTCATTACCTGTATTGTTATTCTGAAGCTTATAATTCAGCTTCATGGTCGCCTGAACCCCGGCTGTATTGGTGTACGCAAATTCAAAAAAGTTATAGGTATTACCGGGGGTATCTGTCTGCCCGTCATTATACACGTAGGTCTTGTACTGATTCTTAAATGTCTGTTGAAGCGTCGCTGCGGACCCGTTAAGTACAGTCGGAACGTAGTACTCCGTTATGATCGTTTTAAACAGCTCATCGTATGAGTTCCAATTTGCTTTGGTTTTACCCTCCTGTACTTTGACCTTACCTGCATTACCTGCATCTTCGATCATTTTCTGAGCATCTTGTGCCGCTTTATCCGCGGCTTCTGCTGCTTTTGCTGCTATTGCAGCATTTTTCCCGGCTTCTTCTGCGGCAGTTTTGGCGGCTTCGGCGGCATTTTCTGCGGCAGTTTTGGCGGCTTTAGCATCATTTATGTCTTTATCAGCTTTTTCTTTTTCGCTCCTTGCGTCCGCTTCCAAACGTGCTGCCTCATCTGCTTTACCTTGCTGCACCTTCGCTTCGTTATCAGCTGCCTGTGCCTTCTCTTCAAGAGCCTGTGCCGCCTTATCTGCAGCCTCCGCTATCTTTCCCGCATCCTCTGCAAGTGTTCCGAGTCTTTCCTCTGCGTCCTCAGACTGTTTTTCAGCGTCTTCTTTACCTATGTTATACTGATTGATCATACCGTTAACCTGACTTAACAGTTCGGCACGTGCATTTTTATTGTTGATATAATTTACCTGAGCTGCGGTAACTGCCGTCTCGGTATCAAAAACCTTGGCGGATGCTTCCCGGATAGCCTTGCCCGAATCGGAAACGGCTTCTTCTGCCTTTAAAAGCGTCTCCTCATCCTTGACCATACCCACAAGTTCTTTTGCCTCATTTGTTGTCTCGGTCGCGGTTCCGACTTTGTTATTTATTTCCTCTCTGTTTTCTTCTATTATCGCATTGTAGGCGTCCTTAAAGCCCTGAGCTTTGTTCTCAAGAACCGTAAGGCACCTTTCGCCTGATGTGGTATAGGTATCGTACTCCTCGATAGCGGTAAGATCCCTGACAACGTCCTGTAATGCTCCGTTTACGGCATCAAGATCGCTTTCTTCCTCATCCTCGGATTTAAGTGTGTCAACTATGCTTTCAACCGCTTCCCTGATACTTTCGGCGTTACTGTCCTGCTGATCTCCGACTGAGGCAGTCTGTTCTGCCGCAGGTGTACTCTGCTCTTCTGCGGGTGAGCTCTGCTCTTCACCGGTTCCTTCGGTATTGCCCGAAAGATCTCCGGGCAGCGCTGTTCCGTCCTCTGTCTCAACCTCGATACCAAACAGTTCAATGGCCTTCTGAACATTTTCTTCTATCTGCCCTACAGAAGACCCAACATCTTCGGCGATACTCTTTTCGGCGGTACTCTGATCTTCCTCTCCCTGTTCGGAAGTCGTGATCTCATCAACGATATCCTTGATGGTATCGGTAGCCTTCGAAACCTGATCCTGTGTATTCTCTGCTTCCGCCTTAACGAGTTCGTTTATCGCTTCGCGATTTTCTTCTTCTATCCTGTCAATATTATCTTTCGTTTCATCGTCCAGATTCTGAAGTTCACCGGCAAAAGCGGTCACAGGGCTTGACATTATCGAAGCACTGAGTCCGAGTGTCATAGCCTTGATTATCTGCCTGTTAAGTCTGATCTTTTTTTTCATTTACAAATCTCCTGATTCTTCAAAACGGCAAAATCAAAACGCCGTTTTGCTGTTTTTGTCCGACCTAATCTATACAAAAATATTTATTCTGTTATATAATATATCGGTAGTTATCAACTTAGAATTAACATGCTCTTTTCATTCGGAGTAATTTTACATTATGAAAAAAAATCTTCATTCTTTTAAAGTTCTCAAAGTTATTGAATTGACGGTCTTTGCGGTGGTCGAAGCGATATTCCTAGTTATTCTTTTTGCGAATAAAAATATCAGCTCCAGTATTTTTGTGGACTTAAGTCTCTTCAGGCTCTGCGCCGTCATGTATATTACCATTCTTCTGTGTCTCGGATTTCTCATATACGATTTCTTTAAGCTTAGAGAGCTTAAGATACAGGCTCACGAACTTGAAAGCATCGCATATCTTGACCGGAAGACCGGAATGCCCAACCGTGAAAGCATCAGCCGCATATTCGATAATTATGCCCGCCCCGGTTCCATGAAGGGCGTTGCCTGCGTAGTCACCAAGATCGACAACATCCGCGAGATCAACGACATCAAGGGTAAAGACGGCGGAGACCTTGTTATCCGTGATTTCTCAAGGCTCTTCGAAAATACCGGTAAAGATTACGGATTTGTGGGGCGTAACGGCGGTAACGAATACATAACCATTATAGAAAACTGTGACCGTTCCAAGGTCAATACATATCTTGATCTTCTTAACAGAAACCTCGCACAGTATAACAAAGGAAACGAAGAGACTCCCATTACTATACGCACGGAATACCTGTTACATGACGATTATCCTACTGAGGATTTCGGGGAGCTTATCTCGGCAGTATACAGGAAATTCGATTAATGGAATATTCATTCTCGTATCTGGCCGAATATGTCAAACGAGCGGCAAACGGTGATTCCAACGCCTTTGCCGAATTGTACAGCCTCACCTACAGCAAGATATACAACTACGCAAGGCACTACATGAAGGATGATTATCTTGCCGAAGATGCCGTACAGGATATATACATATCGGCTCTGAAAAACTTAAACAAACTAAATGATCCGTCTTTGTTCATAGCCTGGCTCAACCAGATTGCCTTTCGTGTATGTTTCGACATGAGCAAGTCCCGCAAACAGGGGTACGGCGAAGTCAGCACAGACATTATGGAGGAACTGGGAGACATCAAATCCTCTGAGATCACTCCCGAGGATTCAGCCTTCATCAAAGACGAGCAAAGCAGACTAAAAGAAGCTATCGAGGCCCTTCCTCTTAACGAGCGCGAGCTGATCACCCTAAGGTACTTCAACGACATGAAGATCGATGAGATCGTCAATGCCATCGGGATCAGTAAAAGCACCGTAAAGAGACAACTGAATCTGGCGCTTGAACACTTAAAGCGCCGTATGAACTAAGGAGGGCCGGATATGTTGATATTTTGTAAACGTAAGAAATACAACGTGGATGTCAAGACTGCGGACAGGATCCTCCAGAATGTCTTTTCCGAGAGTCATGTTGAGCCCAATACGATTTCTTTTGAAACCATCGTTAAAAAGAACCGCATAAGTCTTGTATCCGACAATATATATGTAGTACTCGCGATCGTTTTGTTCCTTGTTACTTTGATAATACCGCTTTTCCTGCCAAGAAGCAATGTCCGTCTTTCGGTTGAATCTTCCGTGGACAGAGAACTGTCGGTAGTAACACATTCTTTGGACAATAATTTATTTACGATCACATTAAATGGACCGAAAGTTGATTTTGCGGCCTCTTATATAGTAGACAGTGAAGGTCATGAACACGTACCTGTTTCTTTTGACCAAAAGAACAATACCCTGGTATTCCCCGTCGAAGCCGGAGATTACAACATCTTTATATACGACATCAACGGGAATTGTCTCCATTTACTGTTAAGCTCCGCATCGGAATGCCTTCATTAATGAAAGGATCTTCCATATATATGAAAAAGAAACTGTTATCACCTCTGCTGGCAGCCATGCTGGCAGTAAGTGCCTGTGCAGCCCCCGCTCCGCCTGTTTCGGTTGATGAGCCGGCCACAAGCACCGCCAATACTCAAACTTCAGCCAAGGCCGAAACAACTGCCGCTTCCGCTGAGGACACGCCTGTTGCAACAGCTCAGGCCCCCGTCGGATACGACTCTTTGAAGCCAAGTAACACGGGCCGGGATAATACACCCGTGTGCCTGACCCCCGAAGCACCCGGCACTGCCACCGACGGTAACGAACTTGCCACCATCGATTATTCCAATGCTGCCGACGGCTATATAATGGTCAATTACCTTGGCTCCAACGAAAAGGTCAAGCTCCAGATCACAGGCTCCAACGGCGTGACCTACACCTACAATATCGTGAACGGCTGGGCTACCTTCCCCCTTACTTCGGGAGACGGCAACTACGACATATCGGTCTGTGAGAATATCGAAGGCAAGAAATACGCCATTGCTTTTACCACTTCCCTTTCTTTGACCGGGATCTCGGAATACGGGCCTTACCTTCATCCCAATCAGTATGTCAATTACAACTCCGATTGCAAGGTTGTGACCCTTGCAGCCAACATAGCGGCAGACTGCGAAGACGATCTGGCTGTTGTTAACGGAGTCTACAACTATATAATCAGTAACATCACCTACGATTACGCCAAGGCTGACAGCGTTCAGAGCGGATACCTTTCCGATGTGGACACCATACTTACCAGCGGCACGGGAATCTGCCTTGACTATTCAGCTGTCATGACTTCAATGCTTCGTAGCCAGCGAATACCCACCAGGCTTGAAGTAGGCTATGCAGGCGAGGTTTATCACGCATGGATAAGCGTATATCTTGACGAAGTGGGTTGGCTCAACGGCATCATTCAGTTTGACGGAACCAGCTGGTCCCTTGTGGATCCCACCTTCGGTGCCAGCACCGACGAAAAGAAACTGAAATCCTACATTGGTGACGGAAGCAACTACGCCACCAAATACATATATTAAACGGGGGTTACCATATCTATGAATACTACAAAGAAACTTACCAACGAAGAACTTGCTTCCTTCTGCTCGCAGGTTGCGGTAATGCTTCGCGCCGGGATCACTCCCATTGAGGGACTCAGGATTCTTCTTTCCGATACAACGGATCCCAAAAGTCAGGCGCTCCTTCAGGCCATAATCGATTCCATCTCCGACGGCAACTCCTTTGCGGAGGCCCTCACAAGTGTTGGCGTGTTCCCCGAATACGTGCTCAACACCCTTAAGCTTGGCGAAGATGCCGGTGTTATCGACGAGGTTATGAATTCTCTCGCGGAATACTACGAGCGTGAGACCCAGATCTCCGAAAGCATCCGCTCCGCAGTCACCTATCCTCTCATAATGATAGGCATGATGCTTTTGGTCATCGTGATCCTCATCACCAACGTTCTTCCAATTTTCAATCAGGTTTACGAACAGCTTGGTTCCGAGATGACAGGATTTGCTGCAGGCCTCATGAGATTCGGCACCACCCTTAAGAACTACTCCGTAGTGTTCATCACCATCATCGCACTGCTCGTTGCCATCGTAATTTACTTTACAAAGACTCCTTCGGGAAAAGAAAACTCCCACAGATTATTTACAAGCCTGTTCATCACCAAGAACTTTTACCAGTCCATGGCTGCCGGACGTTTTGCAAGCGGCATGGCCATCGCCATGACAGCAGGCCTTGATACCTTCGAATCCCTCAACCTCGTAGGCAAGCTTGTGGAAAACAAAGTCATGACCGAAAAGATAGCAGTCGTACGCAACCAGCTCCTTGAAGGCGAAGGCTTCGCCGATGCCATCAAGACCGCCGGCATATTCTCGAATGTCAACACCAGAATGGTGGCTGTAGGCTACAAATCCGGTGATATTGAAACCGTAATGCGCAAGATCGCCGATGAGTACGAGCGCAAAAGTGAAAAGAAGATCTCCGAGATCATCTCCGTTATCGAGCCCACTCTTGTCATCGTTCTTTCCATCATCGTAGGACTCATTCTTTTGTCAGTGATCCTTCCTTTGATGGGTATTATGTCAACCATCGGTTAAGGCATACAGGAGACTAACATGTACAGATTCAATCAGGGTTTTGATATAAAAGAACACCTGTCGGGCGCCAGGATTTCCGTGGTCCTCTTCATCGGGATCTTTCTGATCTTTATTTTTGCCCTCGGGAGTATTTCAAGCGACACCCTCGACAGGCAGGAAGATTCCCTTCAATCCGCCATCAACAGAGGCATCGTAAGCTGTTACTGCGTGGAAGGGACCTATCCCCCAAGTTTGTCCTATCTTAAGGAGCATTACGGCCTTACCTATGACGAAGACAATTTCTTTGTGGATTATCGCCCCATAGGCTCCAACATATATCCGGACGTTACTATCATCAGAAAGGACAGTAAATAGTGAGCAATTTCGAACAACACAGGATAGGCGGTTC
This sequence comes from Lachnospiraceae bacterium, assembly GCA_024695575.1. Lineage (GTDB taxonomy): Bacteria > Bacillota > Clostridia > Lachnospirales > Lachnospiraceae > UBA1258. The sequence continues at coordinate 3,288 of JAILHY010000084.1, read as the reverse complement.
CAAGGCCGCCACCGGGCATACTGTCGATGTGCTTTTTGTTATCACACTGTTTCTAGTTTTTGCGGTTTCGGTGGTTATGCTTACCGGAACGGGCGCAAGAGTCTATCAGAACATTGTGGACTCCATGACAGAGAACTTCGACTCCCGCACATCCTTTACCTACGTGATAAACAAGATCCATCAGAATGACCGTCAGGGTGCCGTTAGTCTTGGCTCCTACGAGGGCCTGGATGCGGTCCTCATAAGCGAGGAGGTCAGCAATGTAAACTACTGCACCTACCTGTATTTCTACGACGGTTATATGCGTGAGATCTTTACAAGGTACGGGTCGGAGTTTGACCCCGCTCTCGGCACTCCTCTCTTCGCTCTTGAAAGCTTCACAGCCTCAGAAGTGACCGAAACTCTCTTCAGATTTGATATAGTAACTCCCGGTGGGAATGAACAGTCTTTGTTCGTTCATCTTAACAGCAACCGGTAAAAGAAGGAAAACTCATGAATAAAAGCAAATCCGCTTTGTTCCTTATGGAACTCATAATCGTAATATTCTTCTTTACTCTCACCAGTGCGGTGTGTCTGCGGGTCTTTGTGAAGGCTCACGATACTGCGGTTGAGACAGGAAACTTAAATCTTGCGGTTCTCTGGGCCGAGAATGCCGGGGAATGCTTCAACGAATTCGGAGCCGACGAAACCGCCATCAGGCAGGTCCTGGATCCCGAGTTTAAGAATGAAGGTTACGCATACGACCTTAAGTTCTCCGAAGACAGTGAGTACTCCTACATGGATTTCACATTTAACGACACGGTTCGCAACCGTACGATCTACAGTTTCCAGTTTAAACAGCACAAGCAAAGGGAGGCAAACTGATGGCCGGGAAAAAGACAGCTGAATTCTCCCTTAATGTGGGGATCTCATCAATTCTGTTTATATTCGTGATTTTGTGTCTGGTTTCTTTTGCAATATTGTCACTGTCAAGCGCAATGAGTGACTGGAAGCTCACAAGCCGCGTGGCGGACAATACTACCGCATATTACACGGCATGCAACCAGGCGGAGGAAATGCTGGAGGGACTCGATAAGACTCTTTCTGAGGTCTACGAAAGCGGTATAAGCCGCACCGGATACTTTGAACGCGTCGGGAAAAAGCAGACCTTCAACATCCCCATAGGCGAGTACCAGAGCCTGAATGTGGAAGTGAAGATAACCTACCCTGAAAGCGCAGGAGAAAAGTTCTACGAAGTTACATCCTGGAATGTGGAAGCTTCGGCAGAGATGGAATTCGACGAGACGTTACCTGTCTGGAAGTAAAAATCTATACAAAAAGGACCTTCGATTGAAGGTCCTTTTACGTTACTTATTTGCTTTAGGTTTACTCTTCGTCGCCTGCGCCTTCAGCCTCAGCTACAACCTCGGCACCCATAAGGTCTTTGGTGTCTTCTCTGTCTTCAGCTTCTGCTGCTTCTCTGGCTTCTCTTGCCGCCTGTCTCTGAGCTTCTTTAAATTTCTCAAGCATTTCCTCGTATCTCTCGTCGGAGCTGAGTCTAACGTCACTGTAACGCTTCATGCCTGTACCTGCAGGGATAAGCTTACCTAAGATAACGTTCTCCTTAAGTCCGATAAGGGGATCGATCTTACCCTTGATAGCTGCTTCGGTAAGAACCTTGGTGGTTTCCTGGAAGGATGCAGCTGACAGGAAGGAGCTTGTTGCAAGAGCGGACTTGGTAATACCAAGGATAACTCTTGTACCGGTAGCGGGCTCTTTGCCTTCTTTTACCAGTTCCTCATTCATGTCTTCGAAATCAAGGTAATCAACCATTGCGCCGGGAAGGATATCAGCGTCGCCGTTATCCTCTACGCGTACTTTCTTAAGCATCTGACGAACAATGACTTCGATGTGCTTGTCGTTGATATCAACACCCTGTAAACGGTATACACGCTGAACTTCGCGAAGGATGTAATCCTGTACCGCACGGATACCCTTGATCTTAAGAAGATCATGAGGGTTAACGGAACCTTCGGTAAGTTCATCACCGGCGGAAATCTCCTGGCCGTCGGAAATCTTGATGTGTGAACCGTAAGGGATAAGGTAAGTCTTGGACTCACCGGTCTCAGCGTTCTCTATAACAACTTCACGTTTCTTTTTGGTATCACGGATGCTTGCTACGCCGCCGAATTCAGCGATGATTGCAAGTCCCTTGGGCTTACGTGCCTCGAACAACTCCTCGACACGGGGAAGACCCTGTGTAATATCGCCACCGGCAACACCACCGGTATGGAATGTACGCATGGTAAACTGTGTACCGGGCTCACCGATTGACTGAGCCGCGATGATACCAACAGCTTCGCCGACCTGTACGGCTTCACCGGTTGCCATGTTGGCACCGTAACATTTAGCGCAGATACCGTTATGAGATCTGCAGCAAAGGATGTTACGTACTCTGATGCGTGCGCCGGGACGAACGTTGCCGTCCTCGTCGGATACAGGGTTACCGTTAACGTCGATACCGTGCTTGATGATACGCTCTGCACGTGCAGGAGTGATCATGTGGTTAGCCTTGACAATCGTCTCGCCCTTGTCATCAACGATATCGGTGCAGGTAAATCTGCCCTGGATTCTGTCGCGGAGACCTTCGATGGTTTCCTTACCGTCCATGAATGCATATACATCCATTCCGGGGATCTCGTCTCTGCCCTCTGCACAGTCCATTTCACGAATAATAAGTTCCTGTGATACGTCAACCATTCGACGGGTCAGGTAACCTGAGTCCGCGGTACGAATAGCGGTATCGGAAAGTCCCTTACGGGCACCGTGTGCGGACATGAAGTACTCCAGTACGTCAAGACCTTCACGGAAGTTTGACTTGATGGGGAGCTCAATGGTACGACCGGTAGTATCTGCCATAAGTCCACGCATACCTGCCAGCTGTTTGATCTGCTGGTTACTACCACGGGCACCGGAGTCTGCCATCATGAATATGTTGTTGTATTTATCAAGACCGTCAAGAAGGTCTTTGGTAAGCTTGTTATCGGCTTTGGTCCAGGTCTCTACAACCGCACGATATCTTTCTTCTTCGGTAACAAGACCACGACGGTAGTTACGGGTAATCTTGTCGATGACTTCCTGAGCTTCCTCAAGGATAGCGGGCTTACTTGCAGGAACGGTCATATCGGAAATGGATACGGTCATTGCTGCGCGGGTTGAATACTTGTAACCCATAGCCTTGATAAGGTCAAGAACTTCTGCTGTTACGGAAGCTCCGTGGATATTGATAACGTTTGTAAGGATCTGTCT
>JAILHY010000078.1 GCA_024695575.1 Lachnospiraceae bacterium | reverse complement strand
AAGAAAACGCTCCAACTGCCATGTCGTCGTCAAATAAAGGTATCAGTGTCGCAAACATCGGAAATCCTCCGTATATTTAGTCAATTAATTATATCACTATCCTGTTTATTATTCCACATGATTCTTAACCATGCCTTAACAGGATATGATGATCCAAGTATTAACGTATTATATTGAGAACAGCGCTGAATCCTGTAACATCGAAAATCTCGAGAATATCTTTGTTGGCTCCAAGAACCACCATGTCTCCGAGTTTGTGCATTGTCTTCTGAGCAGCCAGAAGAACACGAAGTCCCGCGGAGGAAATATACTCAAGATCCGAAAGATCAAAAATGAGCCTCTCTATATCATGTAAGGCGGTCTTAAGTTCATTTTCAAGCTTCGGGGATGTGCTTGTATCAAGACGTCCTTTCAGCTTTACGGTAAGACTTTTTCCTACTTTTTCTATTTTAATCTCCATTTAAACAAATACGCTCCCGGATTACAGTATATTATCAGATCCTCAGAATACGGCCGCCAGTCTGTCCGCAGGCATTTCCGAAGAAAAAACATAATCCGCATCGATCAGCTTGATCCCGTCTTTAAGCCTTTTTCCGGATTCAGGATCCACTAATGTTATAAACTTAAACTTCTTTGTTTCTTTCGTTTCCCTGATGAGCGAATAAAGCTCCATGGCCTCGATTATGGACATTTTCGCCCGAAGATCCATTATAACTACGCCCGCGTCCTTTATAAACTCCGCAGTCTCCGAAACCTTTCCCTCCGTCGCTGCGAAATCGTAGGTGCCCTGAATGTAGCGCCTTAACATGGACAGAAATTCCGCATCCTGCCCCACGTACAAAACCGCGCCCCTTGCCTTCTTTTTAACGTTGCTGTTAATGTGGTCAATGAGATTGTCAAGGTTATAAGGCAGTGAAAAGCAGCCCTTTATGATCATGGCGGGAATGACGCCTGCGACCTCGGAAAGAGCACCGGTTTCGCCGATCATGTAAAGGAACTTTTCTTCGTCTATACAGATCTCACGAAGATAGTAAAGGAGCGACAGCATATCCTTTGACTTTTCGTTCACCATAAGGAGGAAATACTCCGTTTTCGTGGCGATCTTGGCAACCGCACTTACGTGGCATGAAACGGTATAAATGTAGTATCCGTTGTTTTCAAGCCTCTCTTCCAGTTCCTTTACCGTATCGTCTTTTTTTTCCGCAATTATGACAATCTGCTTTTTCATTGTTAAACCTGACCATCAATAGATTATTTGACTTCGTTGCCTGTATGAAGGCCTTCCTTGGCATCAAGGGCATTCTGTATCGTAGTCTCTGCGATGGCTTCAAGAGCCTCCATTGTATAGAATCCCTGATGGGACGTGATCATGACATTGGGAAAAGAAAGAAGTCTCGATGTCACCGAATGCTCCATGATATCATCGGAACGGTCCTCGTATACGTTGCCGGTTTCTTCTTCATAAACATCGAGACCGACACCCAGGAATTTACGCATTCTGATACCCTCAATGAGGTCGTTGGTGCTGATCAGTGCGCCTCTTGAAGTATTAACCAGGATAACGCCGTCCTTCATTTTCTTTATGGATTCGATGTTGATCATGTGATAGGTATCGTCCGTCAGGGGACAATGAAGGGAGATAAGGTCACTCTGAGCCAGGAGCTCATCCATGGACACATAGGTGACAAAATCCTTGAGATTGGGATTTTCGTACATATCGTAGGCAATGACCTTCATTCCGAAACCACGGCACTCTTCCGCCATGTAGGCTCCGATCTTACCGGTTCCCACGATACCCGCGGTCTTACCTCTCATGTTGACACCGCGAAGGTTCTTTAAACTGTAATCGTTCTCTCTTACTTTGTTATAGGCCTTGTAGAGCCTGCGGTTAACGCAAAGAGCAAGTCCCATGGCAAGCTCTGCCACTGCTTCAGGTGAATATGCGGGAACTCTCATAACGGTAATGCCAAGTTCCTTGGCCGCCTCAATGTCCACATTATTAAAGCCCGCACAACGTAAAAGAACGATCTTTACTCCGTTGTCTGCAAGAACTTCAAGGGTCTTACGCCCCACATTGGCACTTACAAATACGCACACGGCATCGTAGCCCTTGGCAAACTCTGCCGTCATGGGTTCCATCTCGTGCTCGATATAATCGATCTTAACATCGGGGAAGCGTGTCAGAACCGGGTCAAATGACTTTTGATCATAGTTTTTGGTAGCATAAAATAGAATTTTCATTGGGTAACCTCCCCTGTAAGTTTTCTGATATTTTATCACAAAAGCAGTGAATTGTCATCATTTTGGGAAATATAGGCTGTGACATAATATTTCTTTATCGGTTAATGATTTGCGTGTAAAATGATACTCGATGTCAGGACATGTTTATGAAAGGAGTACTTATGAATATTAAAAGTAACGGCGAAATAAAGCTTGTGGGTGATGCTTACCCCGACTCATATTCTAACGGCCTTACCATGATTGGAAGTGCCACCAAAGACCACTTTAAGATAAATGAATCTTCTTATGACAGAACCACATATAAATCAGATGACGGGTTGACTTTGATAGTCAACCATGTTAAATCTGCTCTCTCTGATGCCACCACTGTTTTTACCACCTTTATCAACAATTCAGGTGCACCGGTGACCCTTGAGATGATGACCTCATTTCTTTTGCCTGATATACCCTGTGACAAGCTTTACAGGATACAGTCATTCTGGAGTGCGGAAGGCCGCGTAAAATGCGATACCCTTGCATCCCTTAATATGGAACACGCATGGAACAACCGGGCCTATCGCGTTGAAAAGTTCGGAAATCTCGGCTCCATGCCCGTCAGAAGATATTTTCCTTTTGTAGCCCTTGAGGACTCCAAAACCGGAACCTTTACGGGAGTTATGCTCTATGCACCCTCTTCCTGGCAGATTGAAGTGATCGTCAGAAAAGGCGATACCGCTACCCTTGCAGGCGGTCTTGCAGACAGGGATTTCGGACAGTGGTTAAAGACCGTTGAGCCGGGCGAATCCTTTACTTCTCCCCGTGCGATCTTAGCCTCCGGAAAGTCTCTTGACGAAGTCTGCGACAAGCTTGTCAAAGCCCAGAATCCCAAGACAAGCCCCGTTGATAACAAGATGGGCATTATCTTCAACGAATACTGCACCACCTGGGGTAACCCCAATATCGATAACCTTAAGAGACTCGCAGACAAGATCGCAGACAAGGGAATTCAGTACCTTGTAATGGATTCCGGCTGGTACAGCGACTGCGGAAACTGGTGGGAATACAGGGGCGACTGGAGCATTAACAGAAAGAGATTCCCCAACGGTCTTAAGGAACTTACGGACTATATCCGCTCCAAAGGCATGATTCCCGGCATCTGGTTTGAGTTAGAGGTTGCAAGCCCCAAGGCGCCCATATACGAAGACGAGGAGATGTTTGTAAAGAAGGACGGCCGTCCCCTTACCGTGGGTGATGTTCATTTCCTTGATATGGAGAATCAGCGTGCCCGTGAATTCTTAAGAAAGAACGTCATCGACACCCTTAAGAATAACGGCTTTGGCTATATCAAAGTAGACTATAACGACACCATGGGTGCGGGCTGTGACGGTCCCGACGCTCCCGGTGAAAACTTAAGAAGAAAGGTTCTTGCCACCGAAGATTTCTTTAAGGAAATGGTAAAAGAAATTCCCGAACTCGTTATAGAAAACTGCTCCTCAGGCGGACACAGACTTGAGCCCTCCTTCATGGAGCTTTCAAGCCAGGCTAGTTTCTCGGATGCCCATGAGATACCTTCTCTTCCTTTGATAGCGGCCAATCTTCACAGAGTCATCCGTCCCGAGCAGTCCCAGATCTGGGCAGTAATGCGCCCCAAGGATTCCGACGAAAGAATGTACTATTCTCTTTGCGCCACCTTACTCGGACGTATGGGCTTAAGCGGTGACATATACGATCTTTCAGAGCATCAGTGGGATATACTTGACGAAGGAATGGTATTCTACAAAGAAAGCGCTCATATCATTAAAGACGGTCACACCACCGTAAATATCGCAGATACCTTAAGCTACAACGAACCCACCGGTTCCCAGCTTGTTATCCGCGAGACCAATGAAGAAGTACTGCTTGTATACCACAGATTTGCAGACTCTTCTTCACTTGATGAATACCTTGAAAAGAATGATGTAAAGATAGCTAAATACAAAGAAATCCAGAGATTTGGAGTGGCGGATAAGGACTTCTCTGCCGAAGCCATCAGATATCGGAAGTAGCCAAGGCTACTTCCGTAAGAACTCCTTTAATTCAGGGAGTCTCTTTATGGCTTCCGCGCGTCCCATCCGGTATACTCGCTCCAACTCCTCCGGATTACTCTCGGTTCGCGATATATTAAGTTCTTCGGGCGGTCTTATAACAAAGGCCGTCCCTTCTTTTTCCCTTTTTCTGACACCCTTAAGCTGCTTGTTGTACATTTCGTGCCTGTGTTCCATGGCGTAAACAAGCCCGGGATACTTTAAGTATTTAAGCCTGATAAGGGGAATGGCCTTGGTTTTCTTTTTGCGGTAGGTGGACGTCTGGGTAAGAATAATGACATTCCTGTCATACCCCAGTTTCTCCATGTAGCGGTAGGGAATCGAATCCGATACTCCACCGTCGAGTAAACTGTATCCGTCAACCTTCACGATATTTGAAACTACCGGCATTGATGCCGAAGCCCTGATCCACTCAAGATCCTTGTCTTTACAGTCCTTAAGCTTGTGATATACAGGCTTTCCCGTTACAACATCCGTTGCCCCCACATAGAAATCCATGGGATTCTCCTCGAATGCCTTACAGTCAAAAATATCCAGTTCAAAAGGAAGCTTCCTGTAACAAAAATCCGCTCCGTAAATGTCACCGGTACGAAGCAGATTGTCTATGCTGCAATATCTTTTGTCGTTACAAAACCGCTTGTTGTATCTGATGGATCTTCCTATCTGACCTGATTTGTAATTGATCCCGAAGCAGGCTCCGGCGGATATTCCTATTGCCGCCTCAAACACTATTCCCTGCTCCATGAACACGTCCAGCACCCCTGCAGAAAAGATCCCCCGCATGGCACCGCCTTCCAAGACTAAAGCAGAACTCATTTTATTTCCCTTCTTTTTACCTGATCCTGATATTGGTGATAGCGCACTGATCACCCGTAAGTGCCACATAGAGCTTAGGAATATCATCCCTGATCGTGGTTACGTTTCTAAAGCCTATGCCGGCATTTTCACTTGATACCGTGATGACATTATCCACTCGTTTAATACGAATGTCAACGTCAAGACCTTCTTTGTTCTTTCTTTTCCAGTCGTCCCAGTTTCCGAAGTCCTCGGATTTGTTTGTAAGTATCCTGTTACTTGCAAAAGAATCCTCTTCCCAGCTCTCTCCGTCCAGTCTAATAAGGGCAAATTCGCGATAGTTTGTCCCATTCACCTTGCCATCGTCCGAAGAGTAAATGAAAAGGAAGGGACAATGCCAGATAAGACGCGCCGTAGGAAGGCTCATGGAGTGGAAGGATATCTGCATAAGATCCGTAAGTTCAATTCCTTCCGAAGCTGCCGAACGCCATCCGTCAAGCTGAACATTGGGGATATCACCTGCGGGAACGTCAATATAGCTGACTTCCGGTGCGATCCTGGGAATATAGTCGCGTCTTGCATTTTCGCTGTCTGTCTTTATCTCCACATCCGAGATCTTACAGTTCTGACCCGTAAGTGAGATATATGCAAATCTTGTATTATCAGGACCTGCCATAACAATCTCGGTGGTCTTATCCTCTCCGCAGATTCGTAACAGGATATGGTCCTTTATCTTAAGGCTCTGGATCTCGTACTCATCCTTGGACAGGCTGATCCCCGCCTCTGTGTAACCGTAAGTAGTCTTAACCGTATGATTTCTGATGCCCTTGGGCGTAATGTCTCCGCCTATCCTGATATCGGCATACTCATAGTAAGACATATCACGCTGCATGTTGGGACTTGTCTGTACGCGACCGTCCAGGGAATCGAATACGATGATCGCAGGGAAGCATTCAACATCCGTATTTCTGGGAGTAAAACGGAATCTGATACGTGAAAAAGCAGGGGTTATCATTATTCCTTCCGAGAAATCGGATCTGTATTCAACACAGTATACGGAACGGTTTCCTTCAAATTCCTTGATCTCGACTCTCTCTCTCATGTCAAATTCCGTGTCAAGATCCATGAAGTGAAGCATGATCTTTCCGTATATGGGATCAAACTGGGTTCCAAGTCCTTTAACAAGCTCCTCACGAACCTTTTCCTGAGGAAGGGGATCTCTGTAGCTTCGCTTGGAAGTCATGGCATCATAAGCATCCGCTACAGCAATGATACGTGCAAGTCTCGGGATATCTTCACCCTTAAGGCCCTCTGGATAACCCTTTCCGTCATATCTTTCATGATGATAATTGGCCGCAAGACAAAGATAAGGTGATTTGCCTATGCTTGAAAGGATCTGACGTCCTATAACCGGATGCTGCTTGATGGCTCCGAATTCCTCATCGGAAAGCTTACCTGCCTTGTTGATGATCTTATCGGGAATTCCGATCTTACCAACGTCATGAAGTAGAGCTGCATAATAGACCTCTTCGCATTCTTTTTCCGAAAGATCCGAAGCCTCGGCGATACGCTTGGAATATTCCGCAACGCGGGTGGAATGTCCGTGTGTATAGGCATCCTTGGCATCGATGGCGGTTGCAAGAGCCTCGGCAGTTTCTTCAAACAGGGCCTGAATCTTCTGCTGCTCTGCCTTCAGATAATCGATCTCTATCTTGTTGGTCTTGGTAACTTTCTCGTTAAGGTCAAGGAGCGCAAAGATATAAAGAAACATTACCACGCCCGCTATGGCGAAATTGGTAAGGGAAAGGCCGTAGGCATAGACCTGCACAATTGTGGCGATAAGGGGGATGATCGCAAAAGCCAGCAAAGAAATGCTGATGCTCCCGCTGAGTCTTTTGTTAAACTGCACCACAAAGGAAAGCATGAGAATAAGCATGATAAGCGGAACTACGTAACATACGAGATAGCCGTCCGCCCTCATGTATCTGTTCTGATCGTCAAATGTGTAATAAAAGCCCGTAAACTGGGAAATAAAGATAAGAATGAACCCTACCATTCCGATAATGGCAGTAGCTCTCAGGCGCAGAGGGGTTGTGGTGAACCCGCCTTCTTCTTTGTACAGATCCGTTATATACAGATCAAACATAAGAAGAATAAACAACTGCAGGAAAAAGACCATAAAATTGCTGACGCGCACCATAACGAAGCCCGTCTGCGAAATGTCACCCCTGTAAATATACGCGAAGCGGTCAAAGATAAGCAAAAGCATGGCGCTTAACTCAATAGCTATCAGAATAAGCTTACGCTGCTTTCTAAGAAATCTGGTATAAATGGCCAGTATTGTCAAAAGACCGCAAACACCTATTGTAACCAGCATTATATCCAGCTGATTGTTACGTAAAAACTCCATATACCCTCTCCATGGTTCATCAATTTCCAAGCAGAGATTATACTACCACGGAATAAAAAAACAATTAATCACGTCCGATAGACTCAACATCGTATGGAGTAGCCTGATAAACATAGTAATTAAGCCAGTTCGTATAAAGAAGCTGACCGGTGGAACGCCAGTTGACAATTGGCTTCTTGGAAGGATCGTCGTCCGGGAAATAATTGACAGGCACCTTGGGATTAAGTCCCTTGTTAAGGTCTCTGAAATACTCGTTTGACAAAGTATCAGCGTCATATTCCGCATGAAGACCCACAAAGAAACGTCTGGAATCCGTTGTCTTAACGATGGAGACACCAGCCTCGTCTGAATAAGCCATAAGCTCAAGCTCCGGAACAGACTCGATCTTCTCTCTTGCTATGCCCATCGCTCTTGAATGGGGTGCATAGAATATGTCGTCAAATCCGCGAAACAGCGGCGAAGTAGGCTTTAAGACCCTGTGAGAATAGACTCCGGAAAGCTTCTCTTCCCTGTCATAACGCTCGAGCCCGTAGAAATAATACAAAGCCGCAAAGCAGGCCCAGCACAGAAAGAAAGTGCAGTGAACATGGGTCTTGGTCCATTCAAAGATATCACACATTTCCTTCCAGTATGCAACATCCTCGAATTTAACATAATCGAGGGGAGCACCTGTAATGATCATGCCGTCGAATTTGCGATCCTTCACCTTGTCAAAAGTGGTATAAAAACTGTCAAGATGGGTAGCGTCCACATGGGTAGGCGTATAGCTCTGGGTCTGCAAAAGCTCAACGTTAACCTGAAGGGGGCTGTTTGACAGCTTGCGAAGAAGCTGTGTTTCAGTAATCTCCTTGTTGGGCATCAGATTCATTATGAGCACGTTTAAGGGACGGATATCCTGATGCATTGCACGGAACTCCGTCATAACGAATATATTTTCATTTTCAAGTATGGCTTGTGCAGGCAGAGAGTCTTTGATCTTAATCGGCATTGATATATCTCCTTACAAATTCTTCCTCCGATACTATCGGGACGCCCAGTTCCTTGGCTGTTTTATTCTTGGATGAGTTCGAATTGATGTCGTTGTTTACAAGTACGAAGGTATTCTTCGAAACGCTTCCCGAAACCTTTCCGCCACGCTTCTCTATCTCGTCCCGAAGGTCTTTGCGGTTATTATAAAGGTTTAACGACCCTGTGACAACCACCGTTTTACCTGAGAGCAGACTGTCTCCCGTGGGAATCGTCTCTTCCGCAAACTTAAGGAGCTCTCTCAGCTTTCCAACGGTTTCAAGGTTTTCTTCCTTCAAAAAGAAAGCGGAAACAGATTTCCCGATTATCTCTCCTATGCCGTCAATAGCGGAAAGATCGGCTGGTTCAGCCTTTATAATGGCATCAAGATCGTTATTGTAGTGCCTTGCGATAAGCTTGGCATTGGCAAGTCCCACATTAGGGATACCAAGGGCATAAATAAACCTGGGAAGAGTGGTTTCTTTTGCTTTCTCGGTGCTTTCTATAAGGTTGTTATAGGACTTTTCACCGAAGCCTTCAAGAGTAACTATGGAAGGACGGTGATCCGAAAGTTTGAAAATATCCGGATAGTCCCTGATAAATCCAAGGTCCACGAACTTTTCAAGAGTAGCCTCGGAAAGGCCTTCAACATTCATGGCATCCCGGCTAACGAAATGAGCAAAGCGCTTGATCTGCTTGGCAGGACAGTCGGGACTTACGCAGTAGAGAGCTTTGGCTTCTTTAACCACACGGACTTCCGTCGGACCGCCACAGCAGGGACACTTATCGGGAATAGGCATATTACCACTGCCCGTAAGATTCTCCGCGATCTGGGGGATTATCATGTTGGCCTTGTAAACACTTATCCTGTCGCCAATTCCAAGCTTAAGCTCTTCCATGACGGAAATATTGTGAACGCTGGCACGGCTTACGGAGGTTCCCTCAAGCTCAACGGTGTCAAAGATCGCTACCGGATTGATAAGACCTGTCCTTGAAGGGCTCCACTCGATTTCACGAAGAACGGTCTCCGCAGTCTCATCCTGCCATTTAAAGGCAATGGAATCCCTTGGAAACTTGGCAGTCATTCCAAGGCTCTTACCATATTCTATATCGTTAAAAGAAAGTACCAGGCCGTCGGATGGTATCTCATAAGTCTTTATTTTCTCTGCAAATTTAAGAACGGTATCCCCGACGGTTTCCGGAGTTACGGAGAAGTACTCCACCACTTCGAATCCAAGTTCCTTAAGGAAAGCAAATTCCTCTGCCTTATAGGAAAAGTCCTTACCCTCGGCACTTACAAGATTGAAAGCGATAAGCCGAACTCTTCTTCTCGCGGTTATCGCGCTGTTTAACTGACGAACGGATCCGGAGCAGAGGTTCCTTGGATTCTTGTATTTGTCAGCATCATCAATACCTGCATTTATAAGGTCAAAATCAGGATAGGAAATAACGGCTTCGCCTCGAAGCACGAGTTTACCCGTAAAGGCGATCTTTAAAGGGATATTGATAAATGTGGATGCATTGGCGGTAATAACTTCGCCCGTCTCACCGTTACCTCTGGTAACAGCCTTTGAAAGCTTCCCGTTTTCGTAGGTAAGCACCACCGTAAGCCCGTCAAGCTTCCAGGAAAGAAGGCCTTCTTTGCCGTTAAGGAAAGCCGCCAGTTCATCAACGGATTTGGTCTTTCCAAGGGACAGCATGGGCTTGTCGTGACGCTCCTTAGGAAGAAAATCCACGGCTTCGTAGCCAACGTTCTTGGTAGGGGAGTCGGAAAACTGAATGCCAGTCTCCTCTTCCAGCTTAACGAGTTCGTCATAGAGAGCATCATACTCAAAATTGGACATTATCTCCTCGTCCTTGGCATAATAGCTCTCGCTTGCTTTATTCAAAATGTCGACTAATTCTCGGATCCTGTCTTTGGGGTTCATTTTCTTTTTCCTTTAAGGGCTGAGCGCAGTGATTCCACCTCAGTATTTGAAAGCTTGCGGTATTCGCCGGGCTTAAGGCCGCCAAGGGTTACGGTAAGGACCCTTACTCTCTTAAGCTGAAGCACCTTAACATCAAGTGTCTCGCACATCCTTCGTATCTGGCGGTTAAGTCCCTGTGTGAGAACTATTGAAAAAGAATCCTTGGTGACCCTCTCCACCTTACAGGGGCGGGTTGTTTTATCAAGATCCTTTAAATATATGCCGCCTGACATCTTTTCAACAAATTCGCGGGTAACAGGCTTACTGATCTTTACAAGATATTCTTTTTCATGGCGGTTTTCGCCCTTCATCATGCTCTGGATAAGGTCGCCGTCGTTGGTCATGATAAGAAGTCCCTCAGACTCCTTATCAAGGCGTCCCGCATAGGTGACACGCTCCTTATAGCGGACGGCTTCTTTTACCGTGATCTCTGCGTGCTCGTCCTTCTCGGTGCAGGTTACGCCAACAGGCTTATAATAAGCAAGAACAGTCCTCTCTTCCTGCATTTTCACAAGCTTGGAGCCGACCTTTACGGAATCTCCTTCGTTAACCTTGTCTCCGGCCAAGGCGGGACGTCCGTTAATGGTAACACGGCCCTCTTCGATAAGCTTATCCGCTTCGCGCCTTGAGCATACGCCTGCCGAAGCTACATATTTATTTATTCTGATACCAGTATCTTCACTCATCAGTTGTACTCCAGTCTGTGTCCGAATACGATCTCGTAGAAATTAAGTATTGAATCCAGGGAAACGCCGTAGTTTTCCTTGATGGCCCCGTTCATCCAATAGAAACTCGCCATGCAGATATAGTTTCCGTGGGAGTCAAATACCATGGATCCCGAAACTCCGGGGGTAAGATCCACGCTCACCTCAGTGACCGCATAGGCATACTTTTCAAAATAAGCATCCAGTTTGCCGGATTTACGCTCGATCTGACCGTAGCGGGTAAGCCACTCTCCGCCTTTACCGTCCGTACAGTACATGCCTACTTCAAAAGCAGGTCTGTCGGACAGAGTTTCAAAATATTCAAGATTAATGTGAACAGTCTTAAGCGTAGCTATGAGTCCTCTGCTGAGTCCGGCAAGAGGAACCCGCACAAAAGCCACATCAGGAACGTCACTTTTTTCTTCAACAATTCCTTTGACCGTGGAGCCGTCGTAAAAGTGAACGTCCACCTTCTTCATATCATCCACCACATGACCGTTGGTACATATGATGATGCCGTTGTCGCCTATGCTGAATATCGATCCGCTGCCGAAGGAACTGACCCTGGAAGTTTCATATGAAATACGAACAATTGCAGGTATCAGACGGCGCCTTGCTTCCTCGATATCGTCATTAACAACGTAGCCCGCATCATAGGGATTAAGGGCTCCGAACACATTACCGGAATGCCCGTTTAGACGCCCCGTATTGATCATGTCCTGGATGGTCTCAGGCTCATATACGTGAACATTGCTGTAGGTCTCGCCCGTAAGGCCGTTACTGTCGGAAACCGTAAACCTTGCTTCGTACAGTCCGGTAGTTTCGTAGTACCCTTCAGGGATATCGACTTTGAGGGACTTGCTTACATCCCCGTCCTGATAGTCGTAAGCCCCGCAGGTAAACTCAGCCTCGGTTCCCTTGGCAACATAGTAATCCTCGTAGGTCTCCACTACCGGAGCGTTATCAGCTATCGCGGCAAAAGTAACAGAAGCGGTATTCCCCGACGAATCTGCCGCAGTTAAAGTCAGTTCGGTCTCTGCAGTGCTTGAAAACAGAATCTTGGTGCCGATGATACTGCAGTTAATATCAGATTCTTTTTCCCGTAAGGAAAGACGGATCTTCGGATCCCTGTCGAATATGCTTCCAACCAGATCTCTGGCCTCATAGGTCTTCCCGACTTCAAAGACCTTCTTTGAATCAAATCCCGTGATGAGGGGCGCTATGGTATCGGTAACCTGAATCCTGTAACTGAACACAACCGGGAAGTGGTAAACCTTCGCATAATAGATTCCGGGGTAGGCTCCAACGTCACTTAAGTCAAGGCTTGACAGGTTGACCGCAAAGTCCAGCCCCTCGACGTAATCCTTAAGGTCAGTGCTCACTCTCTCGCCATACTCATATGTAAAAGAATCCGTTACAGGCCTGACCATATATGCAAGCAATGCCGCCAGAACGATCGTGAAGAAAAGCGCAACCAAAATAACCGGCAATATACGCTTATTGCCAGTCATCGTGGTCTTCTCCGATTCAGTTACCGAATTATTCTCTGCTTCTTCCATTACAACGAATTATAACACAAAAAAAGCGTACAGGAAACAGATAGGATCGTGCATGTCAGGCATTCATCCCAGTGCCTTTTTTAAAGCCGCTGATGCGCAGATTTCAAATGCCTTAGCGAAGTCCTCCAATGTGAATTCGGTTCCTTTATCCATGCCCTTGGGTGCAGGAACGTGGATGAAACCGCAGGGAACCTTGGGGGCCTTAGCGCGAATATAGTTACACACCCTGTAAAATGTGTCATTGCATACATATGTGCCTGCGGAATAGGAAAGGCTTGCTTTTAGGCCGGCAGCTTCCATGTCACTAACCATCTGCTTTACGGGAAGCGTAGAAAATAAGCCGTCGGGACCGTCCTGTATGATTCGCGCCCATTTAGGCTCATTTCCCGCATTATCCGGTATTCTCGCATCGGCAAGGTTAATGGCCACCACCTCGGGAGTTATGGCTTCCCGCCCCGCTGCTAACCCGGTCATAATGATGGCGTCAGGTATTTCGACTTCAAGTCTTTTGATTATTGTTTCCGAAGCCTCACCAAATACTACCGGAAGTTCAAGTTTTTCTACCTGCACTCCGTTAATCCTGTCCGGAAGCAACTTAACCGCCTCGAAAGACGGATTGGATTTCCCATTGTCAAATGGTTCAAAACCCGTAAAAAGAATCATAATAACCCTCTCTTAAGATTCACATGAAATATAGCCCTCACCTTTTCGATTTTATATCAATTTATTCGATAAAGCAAAAAGATGGACCCCGCAAGGAATTTGCGGGGTCCGAGGATCTTTATGAAAAAGAATAAGCTGTCTGATTAAACAATACCCTGAGCAGTCATAGCAATAGCACAATGTTTAAGTATTTATTCATTTTGGCGCGTTATTTGTAGCTCACTTGTTGCTTGCTATTGTCTGACAACTTGGATTATAAGCCCTTATCCCAGCCTTGTACAGAACGGAATATGTTATTAAGGCTTCACCTGCATCTACGACGTCTTACTGCTTCAATTGCATAGTTCTGAAACTCTACATTCTTTATAGTATTTTCAAAAATTTCATTTGTCCATCCCTCTATCTCATCCGGATTCTCAAGAAAGCGTTGCACA
>JAILHY010000162.1 GCA_024695575.1 Lachnospiraceae bacterium | reverse complement strand
CCTCCTGTCAGTCTTTCTGCCTTGTAATGCGCATGGATATCAATACCGGTATCAGGATTATGATAAACAGTATCATTGCCACAGCTGTGGAATATCCCGTTTTGTTGCCGTAACACATTCTCATGATATAAATTGACAGACTCTCGGTAGCATATCCCGGACCTCCCTCCGTAAGTGACATTATTACGTCAAAGACGGAAAGCGAACCGATGATGTTGGTGATCACATTTATCCTGATGGCGGGCATGAGCATAGGGATAGTGACTTTTGAAAAGCATTGGATCCTGTCTGCACCGTCAATCTTTGCAGCTTCGATAAGTTCCGAAGGTATAGCCTGTAATCCCGCTAGATATATGATCATGGTCATACCCGCAAACTGCCAGACATTGACAAATACAAGCACACCCATGGTGGAACCAAACTGCCCCATCCAGTTTCCGATAAGATCCGGAAGCCCCAGCTGTTTCCCGGCATAGAACAGATAACCTCTGCCGGGCTGTAAAAGAAAGTACCATATGTACCCCATGATAAGCGGGCTGATGATAGCAGGAAGATAGATGATGACCCTTGCGATCTCTCTTCCCTTAAAATCCGTATTCATGAGAAGAGCATAGATAAGCCCCACCAGATTCAGTAATACCGCACTTGCCAAAGCGAAGATCAGTGTTGTTTTTATATCATGAATTGCTCTTGAATCTCTGAAGAAGGCTGCGAAATTTGCAAGTCCCACAAAATGCGGGGAAGTCATACCGTCCCAATCCGTAAGGCTTGTCCCTATTCCTTTTAACAGAGGATATACGAAGAATACGAAATAAATGCACAATGCCGGCAGTGACAGAAACTGTGCTGAAGAAACTTTTTTCTTTTTCATTGGTTTCATTCCTTTAAAAAAGGCAACAGGAGCTATGCCCTGCTGCCTTTAGTAGCTTTAGAAGCCGGCATTCCATGCTTCTTCGTATTTTTTCGCAAATTGTTCGGGAGTATATGTTCCCGCCAGCAGATCCTGAACCAGTCTTCCGGCATCGTCGCCCGAGAATCCTGCAGGCTTTTCATTTGTAAATCCGATATTTGTCGCACTTGCCACAGCATCATTTACGCCCTGTACTACGGAATCGGGTGCCCACTTGGCATCAACATCCTTGAAAGCGCTGGGTGATCCGAGAGATTCGGCATATTTCTTCTGATTCTCAGCATTAAAGAGATAGCTTAAAAAGTCCTTGGCGGCATCAACGTTTGCAGAATCCGCAGAAATGCTGTAACCACTGTCCTCTGCAACAAGCACTACAGGCACGCCGTCATCCATGAATGAAGGATAAGGTGCAAAACCAATCTTATCTGCCATGGATGCATCTTTCTCAAGAATTCCCGACAGGCACCACATACCGTTTGAGAACATAGCGCATTTTCCGGTTACAAAAGCATCGACACAGTTGTCACTTGTAGCAGTTAGAACGTCTGCATTGATAAGACCCTTCTGCTGAAGCTCCACGAGGTTCTTTGCAAATGTGCACATCGCTCCGTTGGGATCTCCCCAGTTAAGCTTGGAAGAATCGTTGTTGAGCATTGCTTCTTTTGCACCGATGGCGCCGTACTTTGCTTTGATATAACCATGAGGCAGGAACTCGATCAAGTGGCCGAGGTGCCATGCTTCGCCAAAGATAAACCAGGGATCAACATCAGGATGTGCGTCCTTGATGGCCTGTAAATTAGACTCAAACTCGTCCCATGTCTTGGCTACCGACAGTCCCAATTCCGAATAGATCTCTTTATTGTAAAAGAAACCTGCCATGGTCATATTGGTACAAACTCTGTACTGTTTCCCGGAAGCAAGATCGGTGCAGCTTTCCTTCATTGAAGGGATAAGGCGATCCCACCATTCGTTTTCATTTGAAAGATCCAGGTATTTGCCCTGATCAACATATTCATTTTCATATGTGGTCATCACATCGGGTGCTTCTCCCGAAGCAAACTTGATCTTTATAATATTACTTGCATCCGCCTGATATTCCTGCTCGACTTTAACCCCGTCTGACTGAGCATTGTATTCAGCGATGATGCTGTCGATAAGATCAACCGTTTCAACTTTACCGGTAAAGAAAGTAAGATCAACGCTCTTGCTTTCCTTATTCTCCTTCTTTTCGGTTGATGTTGCTGCTTTTGAAGTTTCTGTCTTGGTTGTATTGTCTGCAGAACCAGCTGCGGGAGTGTTTGATTCGCCACATCCGGCGCAGGTCATAACAAGCATGCAAGCAGTCAGAACAACCGACCATACCTTTTTCATAGTTTCCTCCATTTCCGCTTAAAAGCGCACTATATGTTTTTTGCCCCTCTCAGGCTAAAAAAAGTATAGCATCGCCGATTTTTGTCTTAAATACTCGCTTTCTTAGGTCTGATTCCCAATTTTTTGGATTAAAAAACCCAAGCAATTATCTGTTTGGGTTTGTTCTGTATTCATTGGGAGATTTCCCGTAAAACTTCTTGAAATTCGCATCAAAGTGTTTTACGGAAACAAATCCCACTTCTTTTGCAATGTCCTCTATCTTGGCTGCAAGATGGGTCTCAAGCAATGTAGCGGCTCTCTCCATCCTGAGTCTTTGCACATATTTACTGTAGGATTCGTCATTGGGAGAACGGAATATGCTGCTTAGGTACGAGGTATTCACATTAAGCGCGTCCGCCACTTCGTTTAATGACATGGGTTCGCAAAAATGCGCAAGGATGTATTCTCGCGCTCTCCTTACAAGAACGGTAGCCTCGTCCTGCTTGTCCGGTACCGAAACCTCGGATTCTTTTACACCCGGTTCGTCTGCTTCAGGATTTTGAAGGATAATCCTTTCAAGAGTATCGTGTAACTCCACTTCACGTAAGGGCTTTAACAGGAAATCGATAACTCCGCTCTTTATCGCGGATCTGGCATAATCAAACTCACTGTACCCCGTAAGTACGATAACGGGAAGATGATCATAGTTCTTGCTGATATAGGCTGCAAGATCAAGCCCGTCCATACGTGGCATCTTTATATCCGTGATCACCGCATCAAAAGACATTTTGCCCAGAAGTTCTATGGCTTCAACTCCGTCCCTTGCGCAGGCCGCGGTCTTCCATTTATTGTGAATACTGTTAAGGTTTGAAAGAAGATAATCCCTCATAAGAGGCTCGTCTTCCACTATCAATGCTGCATACATCAGTTTATCCTCGGTAAGATCAGTTTGACTGTTGTTCCCTGTCCCCTTGTGGAATCGATCCTGATTCCGTAGTCGCTTCCGTATTTTAGCTGAATACGTCTGTGAATGTTGAGTAATCCTATCCTGCGTCCAAGTCCGGCCCCCGGACTTTCTTTCATTTCAAGCCCGTCGGTTATTTCTTTTAGCTGAACAACATTCATGCCCGCTCCGTTATCTTCCACAGTGACAAGTATATGTTCTTCACCCTCTGTGACCTTTATGCGGATCTTCTTTTCCCCGCTAACATTCTCAAACCCATGCACGAAAGCATTCTCCGCCAGGGGCTGGATTGAAAGCGCCGGGATCTTAAATGACCTGCAGTCATCCTCGCATATGATCTCGTACTCCAACGAATCGTGCCGCAGTTTCTGAAGTTTTAAGTAGCTTTCCGTAATATGAAGCTCATCTGCAATGGAAAGATCCTGATTGCTGTTGGTAACTCCCCGCATTAGAACGGACAGTTCCTCGATGGCCTGAACCGCATCCTCTTTCCGGTTGCTCTTTATCAGTATGCTTATGGTATTAAGCGTATTAAAAAGAAAATGAGGCTGTATCTGGTGGTATAAGGACTCCATTTTTGCTTCTTTTTGCAGAAGCTCCGTCTCGTAGATCCGCTTGGTCATTTCCTTTTCCGACTCAAACATCTCGCCGATCTGGGAGATCATCTGATTGAAAGTCTCGTTTAAGACCTTTATTTCATAAGTGGATTCCTCTTTGGCTCTGACATCAAGATTGCCTTCTTTGGCCTCCTGCATGGTATCAATGGTCCGATAGAGAGGGGTCAGATACTTCTTGATGGCGTTAATGGATATCAGAACACCTGCTGCAATAAGAAGGATAGCGAATATCCCGTTGTTTCTGATAGCTTTGACAGCCCCGGAAGCAAGCTGTCTTTTGGAATTCAGCTTGACCGCATACCAGCCGATTGGATCGATCTTCTCTGAAATAACGATATAATCCCTTCCGTTTATCTTTACTTCGCCTGCCCCGCCGGTAACGATGACATCCTTAAGGGTTCTTAGATCTATATCTTCGTCAAGCTTTGAGTTTTCGTAAATTCTGTTTGAGTCCGCATCCAATATGAACAGCGCACCGTCTTTATCCACAGCAACCCGGTTGCATACGTCGTTTATCCCCCGGAAATTTGCGTCAACTCTTATTACTCCCAGGGTTTTACTGTTGTTATTTATGCTTTTGATGCTTTTGGAAAAAGAAAACACATTTTCCGAGCTTTCATCCCCCGCTACCATGGAAGAATATATGTAATCATCGCTTTCAAAAGCTTTGTTGAACCATTCGGATTCTTTGTAATCAGAGCCGACTGCTCCTTTGTAGCGCTGTCTGGTACTTGAATACACCGCATCCGAGCAGACAAACACGCTGATAATATCCTTTCGCGGCATGATCATGATCTGTCTTAAATAGTCCTCGATCACCCTTTTTTTGTGAAGAAGCTCCTGTGTATTACCAACGGTCTTTTCAAGTTCCGACATAACATCGGAATCGTAGTAAGGTGTCAGACACAGTCTTGAAAGCTCGTCAATATAAGTGTCAACGTTTAAGACTATCTGCTCCACAAGCTCCTGCTCATTGGCAATGCTTTTAGCAAAATAATCCCTGACATATCTGTAATAGTTTAAGGTGGAAACAATAAGAACAGAAAAAAGGATAGATAAAGAAACGATGGTCATAACAGCGGTTTTAATACTGATAAACCGCTGCCTGACCACTTTTCGTCTGAATAATCGGAAATTGCAAAGTCCCATAACTCTACCCCATCATGCGTACCCGCTTACTCTTTCAGAATAACGCATTTGAGGAAAAACGCAACCCTACTGCATGTTAAACTTTCTTTTTGCAAAGAAGTCATCGACTGCTGCTATTATGTCTGCAGGTGGCATGGTCTTTAAAAGATATCCCTCCGGCTTGAGAGCCATTACATCAATAACGCTTTGCTTATCGCTCTTGGCTGTGAGAAAAATCACCGGCACGTCGGAAAACTCAGTTTCCGTGCGGATCATTTCAAGCACCTGCCTGCCGTCTACTACAGGCATCTCATAATCAAGCAATACCAGATCAGGCCTGTCCAAAGTAAGATACTTGATTGCCATGGCCCCGGAATTGGCAAGGACAATCTGATACTTGTCCTCAAGCCATCCCTTTATGTTTCGAAGCATAGCACCAGAATCGTCCACCACCAGAATCTTCTTTTTGGAGATGCGCTTCTCATCCTTTAAGTATGCATCCACGACCTCTGCAACATTTTTTACGTTGACGGGACGGGTAAACTTCTTTTTGATGAGAGATTCCGGGATGATCTTTTCAAGGACCTCCAATTCTCTGTCGTCACCCACCACCATAAAAGAAATGTCGCTCTCTATGGACTTATCCTTAAGGTAAACCAGTGCCTCCACGTTATCGGAAATATCATCATCCGCAAAGATAAGATAGAGTTCCGGTTTGTCTTTAACGGCACTTATGTCTTTGACCTGCAAGTTGCAGGATGTGGGATTGTCTCCCATGTTCTTTAATTGTTCAGTCACACTGGATACCAGCAGACTGGGAGTATCAAAA
>JAILHY010000124.1 GCA_024695575.1 Lachnospiraceae bacterium | reverse complement strand
TGGGGTTCAGCAGCCCCGATAAATCCCATCAGTCCTCACAGGAGATTGCTTTCTCTATAATTGACGCGATCCTCTCAAGTCCTTCTTTGTCCTCGGGTGTGAAACGGTTTACTTTGGGTGAGTCCAGATCACGGACTCCGTAGACCTTGCCGTTCTTAAACAAAGGAACCACTATCTCCGATCTGGAAGCGCTGTCGCAGGGAATGTGTCCGGGGAAGTTGTGAACGTCTTCCACAACGATGGTCTTCCGGATTTTAACTGCCGTTCCGCATACGCCGTGACCCACGGGGATCTCTATGCAGGCAGGCTTGCCCTGGAATGGTCCAAGGATCAGTTTTTCGCCCTTAAGCTTGTAGAATCCGGCCCAGTTGACATCCACCATAGCCTCGTAGATAAGGGCTGCCGCATTGGCAAGATTGGCAATGGTATGAGGCACATCCTCGATAAGTGCGATGAGGCTCTGAGAAAGAAGGTTATAATCCGTTATTCTCCGCTCGCCCACCGGATTACAGTTGGCCTGGACGAAACGAATGGATGCGGTCTGAGCCGCCATGGAGTCATCGCCGTCGAAGCCGTGGCCTGCGCCGTGTAGCACGGTAAGAGCTGCGTTCTTGTAAACTCTCTGGGCCTTTCCGGAATAAGAAATGGGCACCAGCTTATCCTCGTCGCCGTGAATCATGAGAACAGGCCCCGTATACTCGCTTATGATATTGTATACGTCAATGTTCATGGCGGTTTCGTTAAAGTCGGGAGCAAGCTGAATTCCAAGAGCGGTGTTATCACCCTTTTCGAAGCGCTTGCGTGAATCATCCGGTATGACAAAAGCAGGGTACCAGAGGATCTGGCCCGCAATTGCATATTTAAACTCGGGAGCGACCAGAGCCGAAACCATTCCTCCCATGCTCTCTCCCATAAGGAATACGGCTTCTTTGTCAACAAACTCAAGCTCCAGGGTCTTCTCTATAACTACCCGAAGGTCGTCCATTTCGCTTAAGATATTCATTTCCTGCATGCTGCCGTCGCTCAAAGAATCGGGACCGCCGCCGCAGAAATCAAATGCCACAAAAGCAACACCACTCCTGGCAAAAGCATCGGCATGGTGAGTAAAATTCCTGAATGTAGCTCCAAAACCGTGTGAAAAAATAACAGTGGGAAACGGTCCCTGCGAATCCGGAAGATTGATCATCCCCTCAATTCGATAACCGTTCCCCTTGATAAATGTAATACGTTCCTTCATTATTTCATTGTCGATGGAATAACCCGACCATCGATTCCCCTTTGTTATTGTAATCGGTATCGGAAAAGCATTCCCGATAACAACCCCCAGGGTTATTGTAACATTTACGTTTCCTTAAATAAAGCCCCAAATATTCTTTCTAAATCGGGATGTCAAAACCGTTTCCGATACAGACTACCTTACCGATCCTATGGATGCTCCCCTCACGTAGTGAGAAAGAACGTCCGCAACCTTGCCGTCCACCTTACCGTCAAGGACCGCAAGAATGATGCCCATCATGCGCTTGGCGTATTCTTCGTAATCGCAGCCGATGGAAGTAAGCCTCGGCATGCAGAAACTTGCAAGATAGGTATTATCAAAGCCTGCAATGGAGATATCCTCAGGTATTCTGTAGCCCTTCTTCATAAGAGCCTGCCATACGCCGATGGCCACAAATTCGTTAATTCCGATGAGCATAGTGGGAAGATTGTCCCCGTGCCTTCGCTCTAAGATCTCAACGCACTGCTCTCCGCCGAACTGATCGTATTTGTCATAATCAATGACAATGGCATTCTCCGCCGGCAGTCCCATGGCCTTGACCGCGTTCCTGAAGGCCTTCTGCTTAAGACCCGTAGGCAGGAACCTTGAATTGCCCCCAAGCATGGCAAACCTTCTGTGTCCAAGCCCGTAGGCATCTCTTATCATGTGCTCGATTGCAAGAGAATCGTCTATGGATACGGAGATAAAAGCACCGTCTCCGGAATTACCGTTGGTTATTATGGGAATTCCCGCAGCTCCCTTAAGGAGGCTTTCCTTATATTCCACAGGCAGGTCCTCAAGGTCCGTTGGTCCTCCCAGCTGCACGATCACATCCACCTGCTTGGTCTGCAGCATGGCGATCTGTTTCAGTGTCTCCACATTGTCATTGGAGAAATTACAAAGAATAACGTTGTAATCGTACTTAGCCGCTTCCTTCTCCAATGTAACGAAAACGGTGGCAAAAAAAGGATTGATGGCATCCGGAACCAGCATTCCGATGGTCTGGGAATGCCTTGTGGAAAGGCCCTGCGCCAGGGCGTTAGGCTTGTATTCGTGCTCCTCTATGACCTTCATGACCCGGTCACGCTTGTCCTTGGCAACGTATCCCGAATTATTAATAACACGTGATACTGTTGATGGTGATACTCCGGATAGCTCTGCTATGTCATAAATGGTCAGCTTCTTGTCAATCATGCCCGTTCCTTTAACCCTTAATGAATAGAAATACGCATACAAAAAAATATGCAACCGCTTTCACACGTACATCGTACACTGAGACAGCGGTTGCGTCAAGACATTTTTGGCAATTTTAATGAAATTTTGTTTTCGTGAAACCGCTTTCATTAGCAAAATGACTATACGCGGTTCCTTTTTTATATCTTGTTTTAAGTTCCGGGCTGTTTCTTTATTTCTTGATGAGACGGAACAGCCAGATAAGAAGGCATGCACCTGCTACGGAAATAAGAATGGAGCCGATCCAGTTGGTTGCGCCAACGCCGATGAGTCTTCCGAGGAATCCGCCTACAACGCCGCCAAGAAGGCCAAGAATGATGTTAATGATCACCGAATGATTGGTTCCCATGATTTTGCCTGCAAGCCAGCCGGAAACACCGCCGATGATAAGAGATACGATAAATGACCACATAATATAGTCCTCCTGTAAGTAAATATATGATTATTATACCACTTTATTATTTCTTCTGCTTAAGCTTAACGTAAGTTATGCTGCGGGGCGGAAGTGTCATGGTCTCCTCCGAAAGCGACGGTTCCGAATTATCAACTGTCAAAAAGCCCACGATCTCAATGTTGTTAGCCGTCTGGCCCGTAACATGCTCCAACTGATTCTTGATGAAATATACCTGTTTCGTGTCGAGATTGACCAATTCGGTCGGTGATGAATTATACACGATTCCGATGGCATCTCCGTTATAATCCTTCACAACAGCCGCTGCATGGCCGCTTGTGACTCTGTCAACGATCTCCGCGTGTCCCCTTGCGATCTCCGGATACTGATTACGCAAAAGAAGGGCTCTCTTATAATACTTAAGTATGGATTCCTGATCAGTAAGCTGCTCGGAAACAGGAGGGAAATTCTGCTCAACCTTGTCAGCACCCGGAGGCGGATTGGTTCTTCCGTTCTCCTCTCCCCACTCCATGGGAAGACGCTTGTTTTCGTCCTTAGAGCCCTTTGATTTAAGGCCTATCTCCTCGCCGTAGTATACGAAAGGCGAGCCGTTCATGGACAAAAGAAGCCCTCCCGCATACTTCATGGAATCCACATTGGAATTAAGTGTATTGGTAACGCGCCCCATGTCGTGATTGGTTATGAAAGGCGCATCGATGTACTTGTCATAGGCCGCACCGAAGGTCTCCTCATAACCGACCATGGTCTTAACAAAGGCCTCTGCCTTCAGATTTCCTCTTGCAACCGAAAGGAGCATTCCCTCCGGTCCGCCAACATTGAAATTGAACAAGGAATCCGTTTCGGACCCATAATACTGGGCAAGGGATGCCGTGCTTTGGTCCCAGACCTCCGAAACCATGTAGAACTCGGGATTTAAGGTCTTGCAGTACTTATAGATCCAGTTCATGACCTCGCAGTTGAAGGCGGTATCGTTCTCCTCAAAATGAAGAGTCGCATCCATTCTGAAGCCGTCTGTTCCAAGATCCACCCAGAATTTGGCGATATCCTCAAATTCACGCCTCAGATCCGCACATGCATAGTTAAGATCCGGCATCTGATCCCAGAACTGACCCTCATAATAAACTTCAGTTCCCGAAACCTGATAATAGGTCGAACTGACCTTAGAATCCGCGAAATGGTAGTAATTGATGTATTTGCATTCTTTTGCAAGTTCGGAAAGAGACTTGTCCTTCCCGCCCTTTAAAGCCTTGCATGCTTCCTTAAACCAGGGATGTCCGGTGGAAGTATGGTTCATTACAAAATCGATGATCACACGGATTCCGCGCTTATGAGCCTCCGTCACAAGATCCTTGTACTGATCCACGCTTCCGTACACGCTGTCCACTGACATATAGTCGGTGACGTCGTACTTGTGGTAAGTGGGGGACGGCATAATGGGCATGAGCCAGATTCCGTTAAAGCCCATATCCTTGATGTAATCAAGCTTCGCAGTAACCCCGTTCAGGTCTCCGATCCCGTCTCCGTTGGTATCGTAAAAAGAACGGACAAATATTTCGTAGTAGTTGCGGTAGTTGTCTTCGACGATGTTAACCGGGTTGTTCTCCCAGTCAAACAGCGCATCAGGATTTCCTGCGGCTTTGGAACCGCAGGAAGAGATGGTGGTTATACAGAATACTAAAATCAGAGCAAAAGAAAGTATACGTTGTTTCATACAAGTGACCCCTTCGGCGAAACGCCAAACCCTTATACGCCTGTATTACTCCTCGGCGCGAGCCAATGCCGCATCGATATGATCGGCAAAGTTCTCTGCCCCTATTCTATCATATAATCCTGATTTTTTCAGTATATTCATAGGCTGTTCATTCACATGAGAAAGAATGAGTCTGACACCGTTCTTTTTACAGGAATCAGCCAGTGTGGTAAGTGCGTTGATAGCCGTTGAATCGATGGCATTAACGCTACGCATACGAAGGATCAGGTTGGTCATTTCCTCCGATACGGTGATGCCCAGGATCTTGTCAGCCGCGCCAAAGAACATGGGGCCCGAGATCTCGTAAACCATGGTGTTGGCGGGAACTTTACGAAGAGAGATGGAATCGGGATCGTTCTCGTCGTCCACCAGTTTCCAGCCCTTGACAAGGGTCTCTTCGCTCATACGCTTGATAAACAGTATGCAGGTCACAAGCATTCCGACTTCGATTGCAACAACAAGGTCGAACACAACAGTGAGTACGAAGGTGATAACAAGCACGATAATGTCTGACTTGGGCGCTGTCTTGCAAAGCTTTACGAAGGTGCGCCACCCGGACATGTTATATGCCACCATAAAGAGAATCGCTGCTATGGTGGGCATGGGGATCAATGCCGCATAGGGCATCAATACCACCAATACAAGCAAAAGAACAAGTGCGTGAACCATACCTGCTATGGGAGTGCGTCCGCCGTTCTTTACGTTGGCTGTGGTACGCGCTATGGCTCCCGTTGCGGGAATTCCGCCAAATAATGCGGAGAATACGTTACCGGTTCCAAGTGCCACAAGCTCCATATTTGAATTGTGACGGCTATTGATCATGGAATCCGACACAACGCAGGAAAGCAATGACTCGATAGCCGCAAGGATCGCGATGGTAAAAGCATTGGGAAGAAGGTCCCTTACGGTTCCGAGGGTCACATTGGGAAGAGTGAGGCTCGGAAGCTTGTTTGAAAGGGTATAAAGGTCGCCGATTGTATTAACCTTAAGGCCAAGACCGTTAACAGCCGCGATACCAAAAATAACGGCAATAAGAGAAGCCGGGATCTTGGTAAGGAACTTAGGGCGCTTGATCATAGGCCAAAGGATAAGGATCGCAAGGCTTAATAAGCCGATCAAGCAGGCCTGCCAGTTAAAGGTATCGATAAACTTGATGTCGTATTTAAGTTTGTCTACGGTCTCGATAATGGGCTCGCCGTTATCGGAAACTACGCTCAATCCGCAGAAATCCTTAAGCTGACCGATCAAAAGCGTAACTGCAATACCTGCGGTAAAGCCTGTGGTGATGGTGTAAGGAATAAATTTGATCAGGGTACCTAACTTCAAAAGTCCCATGATTATAAGGATTATGCCTGCCATAACAGTTGCTATTATAAGGCCGTCCATTCCCTTGGTAGCTACGATACCGCCTACGATGGTGGCAAAAGCAGCGGTAGGTCCCGAAACCTGTACGCGGCTGCCGCCGAGGAATGCGATAATGAAACCTGCTACTATGGCAGTATAAATGCCCCGCTCGGGAGTAACTCCCGATGCAAGGGCAAGAGCGATCGAAAGAGGAAGGGCTATTATCGCTACGATTATACCCGCGACGATATCCTTGACAAACTGCTCCTTGGAATAGTTTTTAAGTACTGAGAAAAGCTTGGGTTTGAGATTCATGATGTAATTTCTTTCTATGTATTGATGTAATATTTCAGTTTAAACGATTAGCTATTGAATGTGAAGTACGCCTCCGGAACGAGCAAATAGCGATTTTTCGACGCAGTATCGCTCACTAGCCGAGTCTACGCCTCGGCGGCGCTCCCGGCACTTTTTCAGAACACTCCGCCTCACGTCCAACTCACACTGCGCTCACTTTATTGGTAATTCAACACGGTAGATAAAGTGGTCGCTTGTGTTCAAACATGAACGCGAGTCGTCATTGAAAAAGCACCGCTTGCTAAGTGTGCTCAAATGCGCTCAAAATCAATTTGCTGCTTCCTTCGGCTATCTCTTTCGTAGTAATGTCAATGCACA
>JAILHY010000075.1 GCA_024695575.1 Lachnospiraceae bacterium | reverse complement strand
ATGCCATGACCGGTCAGGACGCTGTCAACGTAGCCACAGAGTTCAATGAGAAGGTAGGCATTGACGGAGTCATTCTTTCCAAGGCCGACGGTGATACCAGAGGCGGTGCGGCTCTTTCAGTCAAGGCCGTTACCGGAAAGCCCATTCTTTTTGCTTCAAACGGCGAGAAGATCGAAGATCTAGAGCCTTTCTATCCTGACCGCATGGCCAACAGGATACTCGGCATGGGTGATGTGCTGTCCCTTATCGACAAGGTTGCGGCAGCCAACGAGGAAAGAGATGCGGCGAAAGATGCCGAGATGGTGGGCCGCCTTAAGAAGGGCAAGTTCGATTTCAACGATTACCTTGAGTCCATGAAACAGATGCGAAAGCTTGGCGGACTCTCAAGTATCCTTTCCATGATGCCGGGCGTGAACATGGGCAAGGTTGATATAGATTCGGACGAAGCTGAACTTAAGCTTAAAAGGACAGAGGCAATAGTCCTTTCCATGACACCCAAGGAACGGGCCAATCCCAAGCTTATGAATCCCCGCAGGAAATTCCGCATAGCTAACGGCGCAGGGGTAGACATCAGTGAAGTAAACCGTTTCATCAAGCAGTTCGAACAGAGCCAGAAAATGATGAAGCAGCTCCCGGGAATGATGGGTAAATTCGGTAAAAAAGGCAAATTTCCGTTCATGTAGCGGATAATAACTTTTTTAATATAATCAATTTCTTTTTACAAACGGAGGTAAAGAAAAATGGCAGTTAAGATCAGATTAAAGAGAATGGGACAGAAGAAGGCTCCTTTCTACAGAGTAGTTGTAGCAGATTCCAGATCCCCCAGAGACGGAAGATTCATCGCTGAGATCGGTACTTACGATCCTTCAACCGAGCCTTCCACAATCAAGTTCAACGAAGAAGAGGCTAAGAAGTGGCTTGCAAACGGCGCTCAGCCCACAGAAGTAGTTGGCAAGCTCCTTAAGCATGCTGGTATTACAAAATAACACATGTAATCCCAAAAGCTTATGGAGGTAGCTATGAGAGAATTGGTGGAAGTTATCGCGAAAGCTCTTGTGGATAACCCTGATGAAGTAACGGTTACCGAACGTAAGGAAGGCCGTAACGTGGTCCTTGAACTTCACGTAGCACAGTCTGATATGGGTAAGGTTATCGGTAAACAGGGCCGTATAGCCAAGTCTATCCGTACGGTTGTCAAAGCTGCGGGTGCAGGGGACAATTCCAGAGTTGACGTGGAAATATTATAATTAATGAACAGAGACGAATTATTACAGGTGGGAGCAATTACCACCACCCATGGGGTCAAAGGCGAGGTCAAGGTTTTTCCGACCACCGATGACCCTTTGCGGTTTAAGAAACTGAAAACGGTCATTCTATATAACGGCAAGGAATTCCGTGAGGTTAAGGTTCAGTCGGTCAAGTTCTTCAAGCAGTTCGTTATCGTAAAGCTTGAAGGGATCGATTCAATGAACGATGCGGAGACCCTCAGGAATGCAGAGCTTCTTGTTGAGCGTTCCGATGCGGTCAAATGCGAAGAGGACGAATATTTCATCGCGGATCTCATCGGACTTAAGGTATATGATGAGCAGGGGCTTCTTTTGGGCTCTGTGAGCGAAGTATATCAGACGGGAGCCAACGACGTATATGAAATAACGGACGAAGCGGGGAAGACTTTTCTTATTCCTGCGATTAAGGAGTGCGTCCTTTCCGTGTCGATACCTGATCAAAGAATGACGATTCATGTTATGGACGGGCTTTTATCGTGAATTTCCATGTAATGACCCTTTTCCCCGAAATGATCGAGGAAGGTCTCAAAACAAGTATCATAGGAAGAGCATTGGATAAAGGCGTTATAAGCCTTAATGCGGTTCAGATCCGGGATTATACCCTTGACCGTCACAAAAAGGTGGATGATTACACCTACGGGGGCGGTGCGGGGATGCTCATGCAGGCACAGCCCGTTTACGACTGTTTTAAGGCGATAGAAGAGCGTATTGTTTCGGAAGGCAGGAAATCACCAAGAGTTGTTTTTGTGACCCCCAGAGGCCACGTTTTCGACCAGGAGAAGGCGCTTGAGCTATCAAAAGAAGAAGATCTTGTTTTTCTTTGCGGTCATTACGAAGGAATAGACGAGCGTGTCCTTGAGGAGATCGTTACGGATCATCTTTCCATCGGCGATTATGTGCTGACGGGAGGAGAACTTCCGGCCATGGTCATGATCGATTGCATTTCAAGGCTTGTACCCGGCGTCCTTTCCAATTCGGAATCCGCAACATTTGAGTCCTTCCAGGACGGACTCCTTGAATATCCGCAGTATTCGCGGCCTGAGGAGTGGATGGGGAAGAAGGTTCCCGAGATTCTTTTGTCCGGAGACCATGCCAAAGTTGAGGCCTGGAGACACGAGAAGGCTCTTGAGGAAACTAAGAGATTTCGCCCCGAAATGTATGAACAGTATATGGCATTGCATCCTCCTGTGGTCAAGAAATCCCGCAGGAAGAAAAAAGTTCTTGCAAAGCCTGAAGATATATGATAAAATCAACGCGTTGTCAATATGGGATGGTCCTCTGTTACCTGCTGCGTTCGGCATGTATTAAGAACATCTGTCAGAAATAGGAGGATAAGAAATGAACGACATTATCAAGAACATTGAAAGTGCACAGCTTAAGGAATCCGTTCCCGAGTTTAATGTTGGTGATACCGTTAAGGTTTATGCCAAGATTAAAGAAGGTGAGAAGGAGCGTATCCAGGTATTTGAAGGTACCGTTCTCAAGAGACAGGGCGGCAGCAACAGAGAGACCTTTACCGTTCGTAAGTCTTCTAACGGTGTAGGCGTAGAGAAGACCTGGCCCCTTCACAGCCCCAACGTGGACAAGATCGAAGTAGTTCGTAAGGGTAAAGTTCGCAGAGCTAAACTTAACTATCTTCGCAGCCGCGTAGGTAAGGCAGCTAAGGTTAAAGAAGTTGTCAGATAATCTTGTTTTGATACATTTTGGGCAGTCCTGAGGGCTGCCCTTTTTGTTTTCTTTTTACGCACTTGACATAACTAGTAATTAAATGTAAACTTGATATGTTGTATGTGTTAAATGGAACATAATTTGTTCTATAACGATATATTACAATAATAACTTAATAAGGAGGTACTCCTGCATGCCAACGATCGTTTACGTTGCCATTGCAGTGGTTGTAACTCTCTTAGTAGCGGTACCCCTGACTTACTCTTTTGTATCAAGCAAGAGAGCTAAGGCTGCCGGTGATAAGCTTTCGGAAGCTGAGAAGCGTTCCCGTGAGATTATCGATGAGGCCATCAAAGAGGCCGAAGGCAAGAAGCGCGAGGGTATGCTTGAACTCAAGGAGGAATCCATTCGTCAGAAGAACGAACTGGACCGTGAGATTAAGGACCGCCGTGCCGAGATACAGCGTAATGAACGTCGTATCCAGCAGAAGGAAGAGAACATCGATCGCAAGACCGAGTCTCTTGAGAAGAGAGAGCAAAGCCTGACTGCAAAGGAGGAGAGCCTGGCCCGTGATAAAGAAGCAGTTGCCAAGCTCAACGAAGAACGCATCCAGGAACTGGAAAGAATTTCCGGATTAACCTCTGAACAAGCTAAAGAGCACTTATTAAAAATTGTTGAAGACGATGTAAAACTGGAAACCGCTCGCCTCATCAAAGAAAGCGAGCAAAGAGTCAAGGAGGAGGCTGACAAGAAGGCCAAGGAATATGTTGTAGGTGCCATTCAGAAATGTGCTACCGATCATGTTGCTGAAGCCGTTATCTCAGTTGTTAACCTTCCCAACGAAGAAATGAAGGGCAGGATCATCGGTCGTGAAGGACGTAACATCCGTACGATCGAGACACTCACCGGTATCGATCTTATCATAGACGATACTCCCGAGGCAGTTATCCTTTCAGGCTTCGATCCCGTCAGAAGAGAAGTAGCTCGTATCGCACTCGAGAAACTCATCGTAGACGGACGTATCCATCCCGCCAAGATCGAGGAGATGGTTGAGAAAGCTCAGAAGGAAGTTGATAACACCATCCGTGAGGAAGGTGAGGCTGCAGCTCTTGAAGTTGGCGTTCACGGTATTCATCCCGAACTTATCAAGCTTCTCGGCAGACTTCGTTTCAGAACAAGTTACGGACAGAATGTACTCAAGCATTCGATTGAAGTTGCTCAGTTATCCGGACTTCTTGCTTCCGAGATCGGTTTGGATGTACGCATTGCCAAGCGCGCGGGCTTACTCCACGATATCGGTAAGGCAGTAGACCACGATATGGAAGGCTCTCACGTACAGCTTGGTGCAGATCTTTGTAAGAAATACAAAGAAACACCGGTTGTTATTAATGCCGTTGAAGCTCATCACGGTGATGTAGAGCCCCAGTCACTTATTGCGTGCATCGTTCAGGCTGCTGATGCTATCAGCGCTGCACGTCCCGGTGCAAGACGTGATACTCTTGAGACTTATACACAGAGACTTAAACAGTTAGAGACAATTTCCAACAATTTCAAAGGTGTAGAAAAATCTTTCGCTATTCAGGCAGGTAGAGAAATTCGAGTAATGGTAGTTCCTGAGGTAATTACGGATGCCGATATGGTTATATTGGCTCGTGATATTGCCAAGAAGATCGAAGCCGAGATGGAATATCCCGGTATGATCAAGGTCAATATCATAAGAGAATCCAGAGTTACCGATTATGCCAAATAACAAGGAATGGGATTCCGCATTTGCGGGATCCCTTTTTTGTGCAATAATTTAGCAAAAAGAAAGAATCCGGCAGTTTCTGGCTATAATTGTATATTAATAACGGGAATTTTGTATATGGATCAGACATTTGCAAGAATTCCTTCATGACCTGCCTGCATTTACTGCTTTAATGCGCCAAAATATCGGGCATCTAAATCAATTAATAGTGGATAAGTGTGAATAAACCACTATCTCTTGAAAAAATACTATCAGAATTTTAATACTTCTCTTGCAATTTTTGGATTTGAATCTCCAATTCCGAACGCAAAAATATGGAAAAATAAAATATCGCATGATATAAAAGCGATTCTTTCGTTGAAATATGGTGGCGGATTTCGATGATTTTCTTTTTCGTTAGAATAGAAATTGGAGGTATCGGTT
>JAILHY010000067.1 GCA_024695575.1 Lachnospiraceae bacterium | reverse complement strand
ACGAAGTCCTTCTTTATCATTACATGAAGGATAACGCCAAGACCGCAAAAGAAAAGGCATTTATCATCAATCACTTCCTTGACAGCTTCAAGGGAACCATGTTCCGCCAGACCATGTTTGAAGAGTTTGAGCGTAAGACCTGCGAAATGGCAGAGGCCGGTACTCCTCTTACAGCAGACGCTCTTTACAACGTATATCTTGATCTTAACAAGCAGTATTTCGGACCCGACATGATCTCGGATCCCGAGATCGGCTGGGAGTGGTGCAGAATACCTCATTTCTACTACAATTTCTATGTTTATCAGTATGCCACCAGCTTCGCAGCAGCAGTTGCGATCGCTGACCGCATATTAAAAGAAGGCGCTCCCGTAGTAGAGCAGTACAAAAAGTTCTTATCAAGCGGATGCACACAGGATCCCGTCAGCCTTCTTAAGATCGCAGGTGTGGATCTTACAACCAAAGCACCCATCGATTCGGCTCTCAAGGTATTCGGAGAGGCTATCGATGAGATGGAAGAGGCAGTTAAAGAACTGTAAAAATGAAACCACTGACATCAAAGTTGTGGCTTAAGTTAATATCGACCGTGATCATGGGAGCTCTGATGCTCCCTGTTTGCGGTTGCATGAATAAAGAAGCCGACGAGTCGGAAGCAAGACGCTACGATGTATCGCAGGAAAAACAGCTGATAGTCTATACGTCTCACAAGGAAGAGGTTTATCTTCCAATTATCGAGGAATTTGAAAACAGGACCGGTATCTGGGTAGAGATCCATGCGGGTGGTACCACGGATATGTTTAACGCGGCGAAAGAAGCTTCCGCACGGGGCGCCTGTGACATCATGTTCGGAGGCGGTATCGAGTCCTTCGAAGCAAGCAAAGACCTTTTCATGCCCTATGTGGCAAAAGAAAGGGACAGGCTTGATCCTAAGTATATTTTCGAAGGGGATTTTTATACCCCCTTTACGGAACTTCCCCTTGTATTCATTTACAATAACAAATTGCTTCAGGCTTCGGATGCACCGCGAAAATGGATGGATTTCTTTAATCCCGAATGGAGGGGAAAGATTGCGTTCGCAGATCTCCACGATTCGGGTACAAGCTATACAATACTTGCCGTTCTGTCTCAGATAGGCGGTGGGGATTCTTATTCTTATCTTTCTTCTTTTATCAAACAGCTTGACGGAAATATACTTTCTTCTTCACGCCAGATAATACAGAGTGTTTCCAACGGAACCTTCCTTGCAGGTATTACTCTGGAGGAAACCGCCCTTAAGGGAATAGCTTCCGGATATGATATTTCCATGGTTTACCCAGAGGACGGAACTGTAGCACTTCCCGATGGCATAGCCATGGTCAAAAATGCTCCCCACAGTTACAATGCGGGACTTTTCATAGATTTTGTGACGGGCCTTGATACTCAGCTCTATGCGGTTGACAAGTTTTACAGACGTACCGTAAGAACGGATATAATCCCGCCCTTTAACTACGTGACGCCCGCTCTTATGGATTTTGACATGGAACGTTCTGCGAAGGAGGAGCAGGAAATCTTTGATATCTGGGACAAACTCACAGGGGAAACGGAGGAATGATATGAGCATAATCAAAAACTCCGTTAAAAGACAACTGTTTGTCATCATCCTGTCCGTTACACTTCCCCTTGTCATCTGCGGCGGTATCCTTACGATCCAGGGCTTCCAGGCTCGTATCAAATCCGATCATGAAAGAGAGGACATCGAGCAGGAGAAGATCATAGCAGAGAGACTGGAGGATATTCTTTCCAGATCGGAACAGGTTCTTGAAAACATATCCGAAAGCAACGCGCTTCAAAATGCCCTTATTCCGGGACCTCACGATTCTTTGGCGGTTTATTCAAATCTATATACTCTAACCACTGATATTAAGGATTTTGCGGTAGTTGACCTGTATCTTGGCGGAGATAGTAAGTACAGTACCAGACGGGGCGTACCTTCTCCGGAACTTCCCACAGGTTATTCTGTCTTAAGGGAAGCTGACAACACCGAAGGCACGGTTTATGCAATGGATCCAACAGACGTGACCATGACGGGCGCAACACTTATCATGGCCCGTAAGATCTCTGATTACGGTGTGGGAGGATATGCTGTCATAAGGATCAGTGCGGACGCGCTTAAGAATGCCTTGACGGGTGCCATCAATGCCCGTGACGGTTTTATGCTGACCAACAGGTTTTTTAGACCCTTCTGTCTTCTTGGTACGGCAGTGGATCTTGGAAACCTTGACGGAATCAGGAGCAATCTATTTAAAAACCAGCCTTATAATGCGGATATGCGTGAAAATATTTATATATCCGAGATAGCGGGAG
This sequence comes from Lachnospiraceae bacterium, assembly GCA_024695575.1. Lineage (GTDB taxonomy): Bacteria > Bacillota > Clostridia > Lachnospirales > Lachnospiraceae > UBA1258. The sequence goes on along the minus strand of JAILHY010000067.1, from coordinate 2,138 downwards.
GAAGTTTGCGTGCCATTTATATCACTCCGCCTGCTTTTGAAGAGACCGCAGTAAAGGCCGGTTACCAGATAGTAATGATCCAGGTGATCATCAGTATATTAGTATGTTTATTTGTGGCCATCAGGATGAGTGCTTACTTCTCGCGGCCCATCAATACTATATCTGCGGCAATGAAGCGCTTCAGAAAGGGCGACTTTGATACCAAGATCGAAATGAACCGGGAGGACGAGTTCGGGGCTCTTTCCTCGGGCTTTAACAAGATGACCTCCCAGTTAAAAGAAACCATGCGGGAGCAGGTGGAAGCAGAGCGTAAGGTCAACGAGACCAGGATCGAAATGATGCAGGCTCAGTTAAATCCTCACTTCCTTTATAACACACTTGATACCATCAAATGGGTGGCCAAGGCTAATCAGGTGCCGGAGGTGGCGACACTTTCTTCTTCCCTGGCGACAATCTTGCGTACCAGTATATCGGCAAGCCGGTTTACGCCATTGTCAAAAGAAATAGATCTTGTAAAGGATTACTGTGAGATTCAGAGGATCAGGTTTGACGATGATTTTGAACTGGAAGTTCATATTCCCGATGAACTTATGGAAGCCTTTGTTCCGAAACTGATTTTACAGCCCATTGTTGAGAATTCCATAATACACGGGCTTGAAGGCCGAAGCGACGGCCGCATCGTGATAGAAGGAACATTGAGCGTACGTGAAGACAGTGAAAACTATGATGTAAAGCTTGTGGTAACGGACAACGGCAAAGGCATAAGCGATGAGATGATAGCCCTTATTGAGGCGGAAGATCCCAACGCACTTGTGGGACATTTGGGATTAAACAACGTGAATACGATCATCAGGCTCTATTACGGAAGTGATTATGGCATGAAGGCGGAAAGGCTTTCAGAAGGCGGTACGGCCATAACCCTTCTTTTGCCTTATATCATAAAGGAGCCGGATGCGGGGGATGAGTCATGACAAAAGTGATGATTGTTGATGATGAGAAATACGTGAGAATGGGTATTAAGAGCGAGACCGACTGGTCACTCATAGGGTGTGAGGTGGTTGCTGAAGCGTCAAACGGCGAGGAAGCACTGGCCCTTTCCGAGGAAGCAAGACCTGATCTTGTTATTTCGGATATCAGAATGCCCAAGATGGACGGCATAGAACTGGCAACTAAACTCCTGGAAAAGTACCCGAACATCAAGGTGATCTTCCTTACCGCCTACAACGAATTTGAGTATGCAAGGCAGGCTGTAAGGCTCGGAGTCAGCGATTATCTTCTTAAACCTTTTAAGGATGGTGAACTGGAGGCTTCGATTCAAAGGCTCCTGCATCTTCATCCCAATACTCCAGCCTCCGTCAAAGAACTTGAGGAGAAGCTGGTACCTTTAAAGAATGCGGCGGAGGTTTCAAACCGCTATGTTCAGACGGCTATTTCCTATATCGAAGAGCATTACAGTGATCTTGATTTCTCTATCGGTAAGCTTGCGGAATCCATGGGGGTAAGTGAGGGTCATATAAGCAGACTGTTTAAATCCGAACTGGATGTGGGAATAAATAACTATCTTACCCGTTTCAGAATAAGAAAGGCCATGGATTTTCTGAAGGATGTTCAGGTGAAGGTCTATGAAGTGGCGGAAAAGACGGGTTATCAGGACATTGCATATTTCTCAAACACCTTTAAAAAGCTGGTTGGAAAGTCGCCTTCCGACTATCAGCAAAAGGGTATCGAATAAAAATGTGCAAAATTTACAAATAATGTCAGTTTTGTCCTCTGCAAATTAAAATAATGCACAAGTAAAATGTACTTATCAAGCAAACGTTGCACAGATAGGTACATTTTTCTTTTCCCTGTAGATGCCTTTCTGTGCAACATGCAAATCGTAGGAGGATTAGCATGAAAAAGAAATTGTTGGCAACAGTTCTGACCTGCGCTCTCGCAGTTACAAGCCTTACCGCATGTGGCGGCGAAACAGCTCAGAACACACCCGCATCTCAGAACACACAGACTGAGACTTCCAAGGCAACAGAGACTAAGACCGAGGAAAAGAAAGAAGAGAAGGTTGAACTTACAGGTATCGACCTTATCATCAGCGAAGCCGAAGGCATGACAATGGAAGAACTTGCCAAGAAGGCTATCGA
>JAILHY010000040.1 GCA_024695575.1 Lachnospiraceae bacterium | reverse complement strand
AGATGATCGGGAAAAAAGATCATATATGCCACAAAAGCTATGGATGTGCCTATTCCTGCATATAGAGTATATTTACTTGCCATGAAAACGGTGATGACCGATGTCATAACCGAGAAGATCAATACTGAAAAAGCAAGGGTTCCGCAGATACAGCCGATAACCGTGGTGGAAATAAGCACCGAAGAAAAAATAAGTGCCACCACAAGATTTTCCTTCGGAATCATGATCGTAAGGATAAATGTAAGCGTGATCATAACCGCACTGAAAAGAAGCACCACGCGCCCCAATTCCAGTCCGCCCGATGAAAAAGCATAGATTATGTGCACAACAAGTGCTAAAAGATACTCAATCAGACAAAGTCTGATACAGTTTTTGTATCCGTACATAAAATACCGGCCTTTACCTTTGATTTAGTAGATCAGCGCTCATCTCCCAAGAAGAATAATGCTACGGTACCGGGGCCTGCGTGTGCGCCAATGGTATATCCGATTGTATTGATCACACAGTTCTTAATGCCATAACGGGAAGCTACCTCGTCCCTTACAAACTTCGCATCATCCAGGCAGTCGCCATGGCTGATAAAGAAAACCTTGTTCTGGTCCTTAAAGGATCCCATGTGCTCTCCCATATAGTCAACAAGTTCAAGTAAGGACTTCTTACGGCCTCTTGACTTGCCGATGGGAATAAGATGTCCTTCATCGTCAACATGAAGAATGGGCTTGATGCTTAAAACTGTACCGATAAATGCAGCAGATCTTGACACTCTTCCGCCGCGATACAGATGATTAAGATCGTCAACGGTAAAGATGTGAACAAGATTAAGCTTGTGATCTTCGACCCACTTTGCGGTTTCATCTATAGTCTTTCCTTCTTTACGAAGTTCAACGGCATAATAGATAAGAAGGCCTTCTCCGAGAGAAGCTGCCTTGGTATCGATAACGATGATCTTAACGTCAGGGTAGGTTTCTTTTAACTCATCCGCTGCAATACGGCCTGAATTGTAGGTTCCGCTCAATCCGGAAGAAAATGCTATATAGAGAATTTCTTTACAGCCACTTTCGATGAGCTTAACGAAGCCTTCTTTGGCCTCTTCGGGATTAACCTGTGAAGTCTTGGTGGGTTCACCCGCTCTCATGAATGAGTAGAATTTCTCGAGCGGAAGTTCATCCTGTGTACGATAAGTCTCGCCTTTGATGGTTGCAGGAAGAAAGAATTCGGTAATGTCATTTTCTCTAAGATAGTCTACCGGGAGATCTGCGGTAGAATCCGTTACAATCTTAAAAGAGCTCAATGCAATGTCCTCCTAACTATACTTTCCGTTAAATGATAACACTACATTAAGCTAAAAGCAAGCAAATGCGGTTTTTAAAACTATTTGCCGGTAGTGCTTCCGAATCCGCCGTCACGTACCATGGTGGCGTCATCATCCTCGGTAATGCCGTAGGACATAAAAATACCCTGAGCAAATCCGGTAAACTGCGGGATCTCTACAGTCTTACCTTCGTTAGAGTCATTAGTGATCTTAATAAAAATATGTCCCTCGTTGCTGGAACCGTAGTAGTCGCTGTCAATAACGCCTACGGTGTTGTTAAGCTGAAGTCTGTACTTAAATCCAAGGCCTGAGCGGGGAAACAGCATAAGAACCCAGTCCTGTTTCATGGAGGCTCTGATACCTGTAGGGATCTTCACAGTCTCACCGGGTTTAAGTGTAACGGATACAGGTGAAAAGAAATCGTATCCCGCGCTTCCTGCCGTAGCACGCCTCGGAAGCTTAAGTTCGTCATATATGGAAGCGGCATCCTCTGCCGAAACCGATGAGAAAGCTTCGGTAAGGTCACCTATGAATCTGTCCTTTGATACTTTCTCAAAATGTGCAACTCGTTCCATTGAAATCTCCGTTGTTTAAAGGTGTCGATATAATCGGACTGCCGTAATGATCCGGGCAGTGCAAAATAGGAAATGAAGGATCCGTCAGCTTAAGTGTCTGCTGAACATCAATAACACGCTGATTGGAACTTCCCTTCCACATAAGAGTAACATCCAGTTTATCTATCTGAAACTCCCCGTCCACACAGACATCAACATATTTCATAATGGGATAATGATAGATATGTTCCCAGGAGTCTCCGGTGTAAAGCCAGATGGTCTTGTTGGGATATTTTTCTTTTATCTCTGCCGCAAGCTCACGAACTGCCAGTCTGTTTGCGGGATGCAGGGGATCTCCTCCCGAAAAGGTGATCCCCGCTATATAAGGTTTATCAAGCTGATCAAATATCTCGGCCTTGGCATCATCGTCAAAAAGAAGGCCTCCGTCCGGGTCCCAGGTAATGGGATTCTGACATCCCTTGCAGCAATGATTGCAGCCTGCAACCCACAGAACAACACGAAGACCGTCGCCGTTCTTCATGTCATCCTTGGTTATATTATGATAACGCATGGTACATGGACACTCCTGAATTAATTTGGAAAATATTACATGGACTTTCTTTCAGCTATCTCAGCCATCTTGGCATCATTAAGTCTTGTATCGCCGTGGACTCTGGAATAGGAAAGATATCCGTTCATACGGTCTATCTTGGTAAGATTCCTGCTTCCGCACTTGGGGCAGACATCCATTTCAAGTTCTTGATGACCGCAATCATCACAATAGGCCAAAGAAAGATTTACGCCCTCATAGAATCCCATATCCATGGCTCTGTGAATGAGTGCCTTCACCGCATCGATATTGTAATCGATGGGGTACTTAACGTACTGTATCTTTCCGCCGTTTGAAAGGTTCCAGAAGCGGTTTTCAAGATCCTGCTTCTGAATCGGGGTAATATCTTCCGAAACATGACAGTGGAAGGAGTTTGAAACATATTCCCTGTCACTTACGCCTTCGATTATGCCGTACTTCTTGCGGAACTGCTGAACCTGAAGGCCGCAGAGATTCTCGGCGGGAGTTCCGTATATAGCATAAAGATTTCCGTCTTCTTCTTTGAATTCATTAATGCGTTTATTAATAAATTCAAGAGTATCAAGAGCAAACTGTCCGTCTTCGACCAAGGATTTGCCGTTATAAAGCATCTGAAGCTCGTTAAGGGCTGTGATACCAAAACTTGCGGTTGCCGACTTAAGCAAGGGTTTGATCTTGTCCGTTAACTTCAAGTGACCGCCAAGGAAGCCGCCTTCACAATAGGCAAGAGGATTGGTGGAAGCACGCATCTCTCCAAGGTAAGCATAGGTCCTTATGTGAAGCTGTCTAATAAGGTTAAGGTAGTAATCCAGTACTTCAAAGAAATCCTTGGATTCCTTACGTGCCTTGGCAAGTATCATGGGTAAGTGAAGACTTACCGCACCTATATTGAATCGTCCCACGAATATAGGAACATCCTTGTCATCAGCGGGATGCATTCCGCCACGCTCGTACCAGGGACTTAAGAAAGCTCTGCAGCCCATGGGGCTTATGATCTTGCCGTACTGTTTATATATACCGGCAACATATCCCTGACCCGTTAAGGAAAGCCAGTCAGGATACATGGTCTTGGCAGAGCACCTTACTCCGGCCTCAAACACGTCCTCAAGTTCCTTACCGGGACCATGGAGATTCTCATCATACAGGAACACGATCTTAGGGAAAAGAACAGGCTTTTTACATTCCTTTTTGCCCTGGCCGCGCCTTCTGACATTCAACATGGAAATAGTTGCAAGCTTTGCAAATCTGCCGGTTCCCGTACCTGCGGTAACGGTTATGAAGGGATAATCGCCACGGCTTGATGCAACGGTATTAAACTTATATTCCCAACCCTGGAATCCCTGCTCGAATTCCCTTGTCACATCTGCAAGTGCTTCAGCTGCAGAGGTATCATCGTCGATTCCGAGTCTTCGATATTTCTCAATAGCTTTGTCGTAGGATTTCTGAGCGTAGGGCTCAAGAATGAGGTCAACGCTGGGAACCGTAAATCCGCCGTACTGCTGGCTGGCAGCGCTCAATACAATATCACCGATAACGTCGAAAGCAACATCCAAAGACTTAGGCTCGTTGTACCAGATATTACCCATTTCAAAGCCGCCGGTAAGAACGCTCTGCACGTCAAAGAGGCAGCAGTTCATGGTATCTCTGCGGGCTGACATATCGTGAACGTAAATATATCCGTCCCTGCAGGCCTGGATCTCTTCGGTAGTCATAAAGAACTTCTGATAAAGTTCCTTGTTAAGCTGGTTAAAGATAAGGCTTCGCTTGGTGGAAACCAAAGCTGAGTCAGTATTGGCGTTTTCTTTGTCCCCGATGTACATGATGGACTGGGACTTCTTGTATACGTCGTCAAGCATGCGGACAAAGTCCTGCTTGTAGTTACGATAATCCCTGTAGGACTTGGCAACTATAGGCTTAACGCTTTCAAGAGCGGATTCCACGATATTGTGCATAACGGGAATTGGAACCTCGTCAAGTCCCATCTCTTCCACTCTTTCTATAACATATTTGCAGATTTTCTCGTTTTCTTCGGGTGTGAATTTGGTAAGGGCGCGATATGCGCTCTTGGCGATTGCATTGATAACCTTCTGGACGTTGAAAAGTTCTTTGCTTCCGTCCTTCTTGATCACATAGATTTCCTTATCGGGTTTGAATCTCTCTCCGTAATCCACGCTACTCTTTGAATCTTTAACAGTTGCTTCGCTCAACTTATGAACCTCCCCTGAAAAGCACGCGTTATACAAAATTTTGACAAAAAAATATCAATATATACTACATATTGTGCCTATTTCAGTTTAAGTCATATATATAGAAAAGTCAATGTCAAATCCAAATTAAGATATTACATTACGGAGTCGGCGCTCTTAGTTGCAAGTTTGTCGCAACGTTCGTTTTCGGGATGTCCCGCGTGTCCTTTAACCCACTCAAACGTTACAGTGTGGGGTTCTTTGGCCTTAAGGAGACGCTCCCAAAGATCGATGTTCTTAACGGTTCCCTTTTTCCAGTTGGTGCGAAGCCAGCCGTCAATCCAGTTTTCGTTAAAGGCCTTTACAACATATTGTGAATCTGTAATGACAGTAACTGCGCAGGGTTTATTTAAAGCCTCAAGTCCGGCTATTACCCCCATGAGTTCCATGCGGTTGTTGGTAGTCTCGGGAAAACCTTCAGTAAGTTCCAGCTCGTGGAGCTCACCCTTGGAATCCTTATATTGAAGTATGGTCCCATATCCGCCGGGTCCCGGGTTTCCCCTGGATGAACCGTCTGAATACAAAGTAACCTGTTGCATAATCATCTCCATCTTCCGGTTTCTTCAAAATGTCTGGCCAATTCGTTGGCATTATCGATGATCTTGTTGTCAAAGCCCATGAGCCCAAGGAGCTTAATGGCATTTCTGGTAACTCCGGGGCCGGGATTCAGCCTGTAATTAAATGTAATATCGTTATCCGTAACAGTTTCTTCAAAATGATAATTGTCATAGTGATCGGAAAGCAGATTGGTAAGCTCAAGATCATGGGTTGCCGCAAAGCACATTACTCCTGCTTCCCTCAATGTCTTTAATATGACTGTGCATGCACTGATACGCTCAATGGTATTGGTTCCCCTGAGTACTTCGTCAAGAAAACAAAGTACAGGTCGCTTATCTTCGTCTCCGGCCCTATCCAGGATCCTCTTAAGTGCCTTGATCTCCACCATAAAATAGGAATCATGGCTTAACAGGTCGTCCCTTAAGGACATTGAGGAATATATCCTGTAATCATCGCATGCAAAAGAATCAGCAGCGCAGGTGTGTATGCTCTTTGAAAAGATGGCATTGATAAGTACCGTCTTAAGGAAGGTGGATTTACCGGAAGCATTGGATCCGGTAATCAAAACACCTTTGTTGCTTGCGGATATGCTGTTCTTAACAGGTTCGTCAATAAGAGGATGATATACATTAACAGCTTCAAGTCCAGAACGCTCCGCGGGAACACACCATACAGGAAGGCACTCTCTCATGGATGCAATCGATATATAAGACTCAGCCTTTCCGAGAGTTATGTAAACCCTCTCGATATTATCCTTTCCCGCCTGAAAAGAATTAAGCATCAGGTTAAACCCGATAATGTCTATATGAAGTACCATCTTAAGGTAATCCATAAGGACATCAAGAGGGTTGCCGGCTCCGGTAGTTGCGGTACTCTTCCCTGTTACGTATGAAGAGATCTTCATAAACCCCGATAAATTCGAAAGACTTTCAGAAAGTTCCTTCTGTTCGTCTTCAATAACACCGGATTTAAGCTTAACGACTGATTTTGCTGTATTTAACAGATTAACGATGTACTTAAAGCAGGTAAAATAAATGTCTATGTTACCCCGCGCCTTGTAATAGGTAATGATATCAAAGGCGATAACCGACACAAAGAAAGCAATACCTATCCCGCCAAAGAATATCATTGCAAGGATACCAAGTATGAACAGAATAAGCGGAACACATTGAAGCAAAAGATTTCCGGCCTGAAGCTCCATGCACAGATCGATGCAGTCAAAGAAATTAACGTTTCGCATGGAGCCTATCTTAATAAACTCGGCCAAAAGAAGATTTCTTTCAGACTCGGAGGATTGAAGGAGGGAAACCTTTTTTTCCAGGTCAGAAAGAACGGACTTGTCATAAACAGGGGTTCTGAGTCTGTAGTAGAAATACTCATCACCGCAGGAGGACAGGCTCCTGTTATAAACGGTATAAAGCCTGTCAAAATCAATATCATTGGCAGTTATATCATCAACGGTATCAGGATCGCTAAGCCTTAATGTAAGAGTTTTGATCCTTGCAAGTTCATCATCGGAATACTTTCTGTCCGATCTTTTACCGTATGATGACTTTGCCTTCTCAAGACGCATTTTATTAATGCGCCTTGAGTCAAAGTATTCTTTTAAAATAAAACATACAAACAGCGCTACAAGAACGGCTGCGATAATAATGGCACTTTCCATATTACAAAATGTCCGGGCCGAATCCTTCCGGCAATAAATCCTTTAATGTAAATTCTCTGTAATTATCCTCGCTGATGGCGGATATGATGGTAAAAGAATCCGGATCACAGAATTCCATCATAACCTGTCTGCAGACACCGCATGGATAACAGAAGTTCTCAATCGGTCCATCAACACTTCCGCCCACTATGGCAATCCTGTCAAATTCGGTTATTCCCTCGCTTACCGCCTTAAAAAATGCAGTACGCTCGGCGCAGTTCGTAGGTGAGAAAGCAGCGTTCTCGATATTGCATCCTGTAATGATATTGCCGCCCTTTGTTAGGAGTGCAGCACCCACAGCGAAATTGGAATAAGGACAATAGGATTTCTCTCTTGCCTTCATTGCAGCTGAAATAAGTTCTCTGTTTGTCATATGTAACCCTCAATATGATATGGTTGATACGCTTATACTTATATTACACCATTTAGACCGTAAATTTTCTAAAGTTTTTCTTACCTCTTCGAACAACAGGTGTAAGTTCACCAATCTCGGCAAGTGTGTATGCCTTCTTGATATCGGTAACCTTCTCATCGTTGACGGTAACACCGCCCTGCTCGATGGCACGACGTCCCTCGGAACGGGAAGCAACAAGACCGCCCTTTACAAGAAGACCGATAACATCAATGGTTCCGTTGAAGAGATCAGCCTCAGTGATCTGAGTGGTAGGCATATCAGCGCTGTTTCCCGCGCCGAATAATCCCTTCGCTGCATCCAGTGCCTTCTGTGCCTCTTCCTCACCGTGGATCATCTTGGTAAGTTCGAATGCAAGGATCTCTTTAGCCTTGTTAAGTTCGCTTCCCTCCCACTTAGCCATCTCGTTGATCTCCTCAAGAGGAAGGAAGGTAAGGAGTTTCATGCACTTAATGACATCAGCGTCATCAACGTTTCTCCAGTACTGGAAGAATTCAAAAGGTGAAGTCTTGGCAGGATCAAGCCATACAGCACCCTTCTGTGTCTTACCCATCTTCTTGCCCTCTGAGTTAAGAAGAAGGGTTATTGTCATTGCGTACGCATCCTTACCAAGTTTACGTCTGATAAGTTCGGTACCGCCAAGCATATTGCTCCACTGATCGTCACCGCCGAACTGCATGTTACAGCCGTAACGTTCGTAGAGAGAAAGGAAATCGTAACTCTGCATGATCATGTAGTTAAACTCAAGGAAGGAAAGTCCCTTTTCCATGCGCTGCTTGTAGCACTCTGCGGTAAGCATGCGGTTAACTGAGAAATGAGCACCGATATCACGAATAAACTCAATGTAGTTTAAATCTCTGAGCCAGTCCGCATTATTGACCATCATGGCCTTGCCTTCGCCAAACTCAATAAACTTGCTCATCTGCTGCTTAAAGCATTCGCAGTTGTGATCGATGGTTTCCTTGGTCATCATAGTACGCATATCGGATCGTCCCGAAGGGTCACCGATCATTGCGGTGCCGCCGCCGATAAGTGCTATGGGGCGGTTTCCTGCCATCTGAAGACGCTTCATAAGGCAAAGAGCCATGAAATGGCCTACATGAAGGCTGTCTGCGGTAGGGTCGAATCCAATGTAGAAAACGGCCTTTCCGTTATTGATAAGTTCCTTGATCTCCTCTTCATCCGTGAGCTGCGCAAGGAGTCCGCGCTCTTTCAGTTCGTCAAAAACTGTCATTGTGAATACCTTAAATCCTTTCTGCCAATCCGGCCAAACATCCCGGTCCAAGTATAAAAAAACACGGCTATCCGTCATAAAAGGACGGACATGCCGTGTTACCACCTTTCTTTATGATACGCTCACACGCATCACCTCACCGGGTACAATCATACCTTCGCGATTAACGCTCGCTCCACGTTGCAGCCTACCGGGTAAAAGAACAAATTACCGTCCTATGTACTTTTCGGTGCACAACTCCGGGATGTATTCCGCTGTCTCAAACCACCTGAGCCTCTCAGCAACCGGCATCTCTCTGTAGGCATTTACAGACAGGTACTTGTTCCCATCACAGTCTTTATTAGAGATTATAATATCATAAATCCGGGATAAGTCAAGAATAATAACAAACCCTTTCTTCCATCGTGTACTGTTGCACCTTAAGACCAATATGCTCATAAAAGCCAACGGCTGCAGGATTGCACTCCCAGGCATGAAGGGTGATGTTATAGTACCCCTGCTTCTTAGCAAAGTCTTTCACATGCTCGTATAAATCTTTGCCTACATGCCTTCCCCGAACCGCTTCATCTACACATAAATCATCAATGTACAGAGTTTTATATGGGTAAGAGCTGGGCCGGTCCTCATGTTCCATTGTCTGACAAAAGCAATGTGCCAGAATCTCTCCCTTCTCTCCTTCGTAGACAAAAATCGTATCCTCTACCTTCTGTATCAGATTCTACAACTCCTCCTCCGTATACTTTTGTCCCTTTTCCTTAAACAAATCCGGCCGAACATTGTAATGAACCAATAGTACCTGCGCTAGAAGATGGTTGATTCCCGGGATATCTTCTTTTCTGGCTCTGCGAATCATGACTATTATTCCTCCTTATGTGACTTTCTAAGGAGTCACTGACTCTATCATACAACTTCCGGCTCCTTTTTGCCTATGACTGGACAAAAAAAAGACGGATGATTAATTTTCATCCGTCTCTTTTCCATATCGTTATAATGACGAAACTTCTTCCTTCGCTCTTGCAAGAATTGTCTCTACATCATTGCCAATAATATCTAGACCATAGGCAGCTGCCTCCTTATATTCTCCCTTTCCAAGAAAATGAGCTACCGCCTCCATATAATCCGCGCCAAATTTCTTGTCGCCATTGTTTCCACCACTAGTTGTCAGATATACCATAGTTGAAAACTTCGAAAGTCCTTCTGCGCCGGAAGCAGTGTAGTGGAAGGTGATTCCATTTACACACACAGCCTCTACATAAGCCTTCAGCACTGCTGGAAAAGATAAATCCCAATAGGGAGCCCCAACAACGATTGCATCTGCTCCCGCAAACTGCCAGGCCATGTCAAACATCGGGTCGTCGTATTTCTTATTTGCTATCAGCTCTGCTCTCCTGTTAATTTCTTCCACAGAATAACAGTTGACTCCCCTTTCATAGAGCACGAGTTCTTCCAGTTCATATTCCGGATGCTTCTCTAGAAAAGAAGATATGTATGCGTCACACAGTTGCCAGGTTCTGGAAACCTCTTTCGGCCTTGCCAACGCATTTACAAACAATAATTTTTTCATTCTCAAATCTCCTTATCATCCGTCATAGCGACCTCAAGTGCAATCATTGCATATGCCTTCGCGCAATTCACCATATCTTCAAGCGATGGACAATATCTCGACGGTCCATAGGTGACAGATGGAATCAGATACTCGTTGAAAACATTATGATCTCTCCACATACTTGAGAACCCAGGTGTGGAGATTTCCACATCCTTATGAAAAACTTCCTTATGGGCATTATTTAACAATTTAATGTACGGTGCTATCTTTTCTTCATCCGCTTCCCTTCCCTGTCTAAATAGGAAGAGCTCAATATCTGCTTTAACCCCCATCCGGTCTATAATTTTCTTAAGGTCCTTGTAAATCACCTTAGGTTCCATGCCAGGTGTAATTCTGCAATCCAGATACAGTTCACACACCTCAGTCCCACCAATAATAAAATAGGGAAGACCACCTCGGATAGCTCCGACCTGAATCTTGGGAATTACCTTGCCACCCTTTGTATCAATGGTATATTTCTTTTCATATTCAAGTGCATACCGGTTTAATTCATCCAAAAGCGGTCCACACTTCATAATCGGATTATTATGTGCGAGAAGGTCCTCGTTTGTCTGCATGACCGGAGTATACATACTCTTTCCGTGAACCGTGATCTTAAAGAAGGCCTTGCCAGCTTCCACCCAGCTGACACCAAAATCTGTACCCTCTGCAGACACACCAAAATCGGCCATTATCCCACCATGAATCATCATGTACTCAGCACCAATATCTTTGCTAATATACTCAGCGCCCTGATATTCACTTACGGGTTCCTGCCCCATTTCACCGGGGCAGGCCGTAAGATAGATGTCACCTTTGAGCGGTACTCCCATCTTCTGAATTGCTTTCGCAGCAATCAAAAAGCAAGCCATGGGACCTTTGTCATTATCAACTCCTTGACCAAAGAACTTGCCATCCTTAAAGGATGCCTCATGCCAGTATGGATTGTCGATGTTGTCCTTGGCACACATCCATAAATCGTCAGCCCTGTCCCTGGGACCACCGGTATCCAGATGACTGGAAAAAAGAACACTCTTTCCAGTTCCGTCTCCCTTCAAGGTACCAACAACATTAAACCTGTCCTTCATCCCTACTCTTCTCGGGTCAAAGCCTTCCTTTTTCATCCAGTCATACACGAAGTCTCCGGCTTCTTTCTCAAACAGGTAGGGGCTTTTGATATTACACAGGGTGAGTATCAGTTCCTTCAGTTCTTCGCTATCAATTTCTTTTTCAACAAGTCTCTTATATTCATCCAAAGTACTCATGCTATATACCGCCCATCTTTATTAATCATAACGACTTACAGTTAAGGGAGAATCAGTCCTTCCGGAATCTCACTAATACCAATCAAATCGCCGTATCCGTTGTCCAAGCACCACTTGAGCATATCCTTGCACTGACCTTCTGTTTCCGCACTATTCTCTCTGAGAATACATCCACGAATGGTGTCTCTGAGGGCTGGAATTGCGTTCGGATTTGTTACGCCAAAGCACTCGCTTGCGATATCGTTCCAAATATCATCATCGCTCATCAGGATATCGTATGCTTCTTCATACATTTCCGTAAATGCCTTTACAACCGCAGGGTGCGCCTCATAGTACTCCTTTGAAAACGTATAGAAAAGGAATGGAGTCTCCTTGTTAAGTCCCAATATATCGAGACATTCGCCAGTTCCAAAGATTACATTGTAACCATCCTCTGCGCCGAGAATTACATTTGTATCCGCATAGCTGAGGGCTGCATCGATATTCCCCTGCTGAAGCATTCCGCCAAGAAGACTGGCTGCTGCCTCTGAAATCTCACAAGTATCCGCAGGTGAGAAGCCATATTCTTTCTGCGCTGCGGCACAAAGAAGAACCCAGTCAAGTGCGGTTGTCTGGTACACACCAAGCTTGATATTGGTCAAATCTGCAAGAGAGGTAATTCCAGAATCTGCACCGCTGATAACACTGTTCCCCCATGCGAACATAGGTGCAACACACACGGTTTCCTTATCCTGATAATTCATAACCGAGTAGGTCCATGCAGTAATAATACAGTCTACCTCACCTGTCTTCATCGCTGTCCACTCTGAGCCCCATGCTCCTGAGTTATCATGAATCTGCAAATCAATGCCATGCTTTTTCGCAAGATCCAGCTTCTTGATAACATAAGGTGGAATTGCCTGAGTTCCTGTAGATACAACATCAATGCGAAGCGGTACAGATGAAATATCTTCACCGGATGTAGCCTCCGTACCCTCTGATGCCTGTGTTGTGTTCGCAGATGATGAACCTGTGTCTCCACAGCCCACCATTGCAATCACCATTGCCATGCTTAATAGAAGTGCCAAAATTTTTTTCATATACTACTCCTCCTTTTTTTATTTACAAGGATGAAGGATTAAGTTATCCATTTCATCCAATGCAACCGTAAAATCAGGCGCAACATAAATTGTTGTATTATTTGAGATGATAATCGCAGGCCCCTGTCTATCAAAATTCTTCGGGAGGTCATCAAATTTATAGAATGGTACATCTGTCCATCCGCCCGTTTCTCTCAAATACACCGTCTCATAGTTTGGCTCCTTTCCTTCGCCTCTTTCGTCGTTAACCAGATTAAGTGCAGGAAGGCCAAGACCACCAAGAGCTCTGACTCTGAGCCCTGTTAGCGAGATACCTGCCTTTCGGAATGAGGTACCCTTTCCATACATCTTCTCGTACTCTGCCTCAAACATATCGCAGATTCGGGAAACATCCTCCTCTGTCTTAATCTCATAAGGAATCACAACCGGAATCACATGCTTCTGACCATTGTAGCGAACCATAATCTCCTGCTTATAGGTTATTTCATCCTTTGCCTTGCCTGAAGCTAATATTTCTTTCCCTGCTCTTTCCTTAAGAAGAGCAAACTTCTGCGCGAGTAATGCCGGTTCAACTGGAAAAGCAAGTGTGATGGATTCTTCTGCTACCGCATTCAAGTCAGATTGTGCAATACCAAATGCCGAGAACACGGAGGAAACCTTAGGGATCACCATTTCATCAATACCAGTGCCTCTGGTAAATCCACAAGCATGTAGCGGGCCAGCGCCACCAAATGCATAGAGTGCGAAGGTTCGAGGGTCATATCCTCTCTGCACCGTCATCTTTCGTACCAGATCACCCATATGTGCATCTGCAATTTCTACAATACCCAGTGCTGTTTCCTCTACTGAGATTCCAAGTTTTTCCGCAAGTGGTTCAATCGATTTTCTTGAGCCCTCTGCGTCAAGCTTAAACTTACCTCCGAGGAAATATTGAGGATTCATTCGTCCGAGGACAAGATTGGCATCCGTCACCGTTGGAAGGGTTCCTCCCTTTCCGTAGCAGACCGGTCCAGGAAGTGCCCCTGCACTCTTAGGGCCAACCTTCAATAGTCCTGTTCCCTCTTCAATCCAGGCAATGGACCCACCTCCTGCTCCAATAGATACAACATTCACCATTGGATAGGTCACGTTATACTGATCAAACACAGGTTCCTCTGCGAGCATGATTTCTCCACCAACAATCATTCCCACATCAAAGCTTGTTCCACCGACATCCGCAGTAAGTACATTTTTGTGATTTAACATCTTACTGAGTGCCAGCGTACCATTTACTCCACCTGCCGGCCCAGACATTAAGAGCGAAACGGAGGTATCCATTGCCTGGCTGATAGAAGTAATACCACCAGAGGATTTCATTACCAAAGGTTCTCCCTTGTATCCGGCGTTTTGCAATGCCGCACCCAGTTGAGAAAGATAGTTCTCCACCTTTTTGCTAAGAAACGCATTTATCGCAGTAGTTGCGGTTCTCTCATACTCTCCGATTACAGGAGAAAGTTCACTTGATATGGAGATAAAGACACCCGGCATTTTCTTTTTCAGATACTCTGCTATAGCTATCTCATGTGCGGGATTTTTGAAAGACCAAAGCAAGCTGACAGCAACTGCCTCTATTTTCTCTGCAAGCATCTTTTCCGCAATTTCATCGAGCTCGCTGAGTGAGAGCTTCACAACTTCCTCGCCCTTGTAATCCATTCTCTCCGTAATGCCATATATATACTTCTTAGGAATAATCGGCTCAGCCTTGTCATGAAGACTCATATCTGAAACCTCAGCCGAATTCTTTCCTGCAATCTTCTGATGGATACGCCCTATAATAATCGCATCCTCATGTCCTTTTGTGGTAATCAGCGCAGCCTTGCATCCCTCCCTCGTAAGAAGAGCATTCGTTGCCACTGTTGTTCCATGCGAAAACAAGGCGCATTTTGAAAAAAGTTCATCCCCAGTCATTCCCATGGATTCGGCCGCATCATACACCGAATTCACAATTCCCTTTTCATAGCAAGGTGGTGTAGAAGGAGATTTTCCTGTCCACATTTTCCCTTCGCCGCTGATGACTACACAATCACTGAATGTACCGCCTGAATCTACCGCAATATAATATTCCATGGCTCTACCTCCTAAAATTCTATGCTATCCTCGGGTAATGGCTCTAATCCCTTCATCATGGTCTCACTATTAATTTCAAGACCACATTTCGGACAATATCTCATTCGAATGAAGAACTTTCCACCACTCTGGTTGTACGGATCGATATGTGCTCCTGCCTTAATAAAGGGTGCATCAATATATGCCAGGTTCTTTACATATCCATCTTCCTTGCCACCAAGATTGCATCCACATCTGCAGAAAATATGTTCTTTTTCATCGGATCCAATTCCTCCAATAACCGTCTTCTGCACCCTGAATTTCTCCTCTACAAGTGAAACCTGGTCAGGAAGATTCTCAGGCTTAGTTGCCTCCTTCAATCTTTCCTCTCGCATGCTCTCTCTGAGGGCGTCTGATTTCTGGGTATCTACTGTGCCTTCCGCTGTAAATACTGCCCCGTAGAATTTCTCGGCTGCCTCCTTCGAAACACATCCGTTTTGGACATCCTTCTCAATCAAATCATAGGTACGATCCAGTGCGTCGCCGTAACCGCCGCCACCATTACAAATAGTTCTGTACGCATCGCCAAGGCTCAAGGAAGTCTCTGACATTGCTGCATGAATCTCTGTTTCTCCTCCCATTTCCTCAAAGGTAGTGGGCAGCACTCCTTTCTTGAACAGTTCTTCAATATCTGCCTTCCTCTGAACTGCAAACAGATTTGTTGCGGAAGGATGACCACCAGCCAATCCGGAAGTAGTAGGAACCTGTGCACCCATGGAGTGCATAATGACGTTGTCAATCTTATCTTTATCATGAACAACATACATTCGATCGAGTCCGTTTCCACCTCTATACTTACCTATTCCACCAGAATCGGGATATTCCCTTCTATATAGGTACAGAAGTGGATACTGCTGTTCATATTCTTCTACGTTTGAAATAGCTACCCTTGGAGCTCCCTCAAGACCACCGGTATCCACACCATCCTTATAGGTTCTTGCACCGCCGCCACCGGCCATACCATCCAAAATATCTGCGCCAAAAACATCCCCATACTGATTGATTCCGTTTAACTCCTCCTGTGACTTCGAGCCTGGCCAAGCTGCCATAGCTCTGTCAGCATATTCCTGTGAAGACTGTAGCATCTTCGACATTGCGGAATGCAAAATGGTTGTCTGAAGTAAGCCTACGCTGGTTGAAGACTTCGATACACCAGCAGGGAACGTCGGATTGACCAAAGTTCCCGGTTCCGAAACAATCGTATAGGTTCGCTCGATTCCGGCAATCGTCCACGGTATATTCCAACACAACCCACTGACAACGGCAGCACTAATCCAACCCGCAACCGCATTCTTTGTCATGTTGATGGTTGCTGGTGCCTGCTTCGCCGTTCCATGATAATCGAAAATCATATGGTCATCTTTTTTGGTTAGATGAATTTCTACTGGATAAATATCATCCTCGAACTCCAAAAAGCCTCTGGAATGCCAGGTTCCGTTCGGAATCTTAACAAGCATCTTGCGCATCAAATACTCTGCATCGTTGCACATATCCTCCATAAAGTCGACCAGTCCCTGATTTCCAAGCTGGGCAACGACATTATCAAGACTCTTCTTTAAGCTATTGCAGGCTGCAATTTTTGCTCTCAAATCCAGCGCTACAAGATCCGGCACTCTACTCTTTGCCAGGTAGTTTCTCTCCACATCAGCGAGTATTTCCCCATTTCTCATCAACTTCATGGGCGGCATCCATGGTGCTTCACCAAAGATACTTTTGGCGCCAAGCTGCACCTGACCCGGACATGGGCCACCGACATCTATCTGATGCACCTCTGCTCCAACCCATGCAAGAAGCTCACCATCCTTGTAGTAGGGCTCCACAACCGCAACATCATTCTGGTGCATGACACCAATATAGGGATCATTACAAATAAACGCATCTCCATCAAAAATCCCCGGGTTTTCCTTATAATTTGCCAATACATCCTGAGCCACTTTCGCAAGCGAAGTTCCC
Source organism: Lachnospiraceae bacterium (assembly GCA_024695575.1). GTDB lineage: Bacteria > Bacillota > Clostridia > Lachnospirales > Lachnospiraceae > UBA1258. The sequence continues at coordinate 4,660 of JAILHY010000040.1, read as the reverse complement.
TTACAAACGGTATACTGTCCTACAGAAATGCATTTTCCGTCCCTGTCCATAATCGCCAGATTCATATCACCGATTTCAGTTGCAACCGGCGAACCCGATACATTCTTCAGCGTCACCGCCGCTTCTTCGACTGCCGACTGAAGCCTGTGCCTTAATATTTCAAAAGTGATAGGCTCTGTTTTTCTTTTTGGTGCTGCAACTTTCTTCATATCTCTTCCTCCTACTATCTATTTTCATTCCTGACAAAGTCACAATAATCAGAACAAGTAAAACTGACGCAATTATTCCAAATCCCTTTGTAATTCCAAGAGCAGTTACAAGAAGACTTGCAATTAACGGAGCAACAAACATTGCCAGACGATTTACAAGTACCCTTCCCGTTAGCGCAAGGCCCTTTCGATTGCGATCCGCATTATCCAATATGATCATAATTAGCACCGGCTCAACCATACCCCCGCATAGTCCGATAAGAATGCTGGGAATGGCATACATATTTCCTACTGGAAGAAATGCTAATGTAACGAATGCTGCCACAGAAAAGCTCATTGATATCACAATCAGTAGCGTCTTCGGTATCTTCTCCATGCACTTTAGATTCATCACCACCCGAATCAAACAGGTGGCCAATGCTCCGAGCGAGGAGATAACGCCTATCGTGTTAGAGGCTACCGATGCATCCCGAAGGAGTACCGACATGTAGCTGCTTCGAATCTCTGAACCAAACATCATGATGAACGAAAAGGTCACCATGGTGAAATAAATAAGTCCGCCGAGCTGCTTTACGATACCGTTCCCCGTTTCCTGTAATCTGACAGCCTTTTGTCTCTTATCTTCTGTCTGCACTGAGCCTCGCAGCATCATAGAAAAAACCATCTGCACAATGCAAAAGAGCATGTTAATTGTCCAAACGGATGTTATCCCAACGGTGTCAATCAAAACACCAGAAAGTGCCGGTCCTAAAACCATTCCGAAGCTCATTATCAAAATCAACCGGTTCACTCCGTTCGCACTTTTCCCCGCATCCTTGTTTTTTTCATCGCACCCAGAGGTAAGTGCCTGCAATGATATCCAAGATACTGTCCAGGCAATTCCGGAAAAAATCTGACCCACAGTAATGAGCCATATCATTGCGCTCCCACCACACATTAATGAGAGCAAAAAGAAAATACCGCTTATTACTGTAAATGCAGAGCCAAGATTCAATACCTTCTCGTGTCCGTATCGATCGCCCCATGAGGACATTGGAATGCACAGAATCAAGGGAAGAAAATTCTGCAAGGAAAGAAGCATTCCCACAATTACAGAGGAGCTATCACTATCCGAAAGTGAAATAGAAATCGCTGGTCGCACCAGTTCCTTGCTAAACCAAAACGCAAACGTATAACAGAAAATCACTGTCATTATTTGCGTTGTTGTAAGCGTTTTACGCGTTTTCATTCTTATCCCTTCCGATGATGCTCATGAACTTTGTTACAACCTCTTGATTTGTTTTAAAAAGTTCATCACTCTCATACTGCCTGGGCCTTGGAAGGTCATTCTGGTAAAATTCCTCTATCTCTCCAGGATTCGCACTAAACATGAAAATGCGATCCGAAAGATAGGTTGCTTCCATCGCATTATGTGTAACAAAGAGTATGGTCTTGCAGTCTCTTCTCCAAATGTCTAACAGCGTACTTCGTATGCTTCTTGCAGTCAGTTCGTCAAGCGCACTGAAGGGCTCATCCATCAGAATAATATCCGGATTAACGATGAACGCCCTCGCAATTGCCACTCTGTGCTGCATACCTCCGGAAAGCTCATGAATATAATGTTTCTCCATTCCGTCCAAATGCACCAGATGTAGCATCTCTGTTACTGCACTCTTCCAATCACTCTTAGGCACCTTTGCACATTTCAGAGCAAAGAACAGATTTTTTTCGACCGTGAGCCAGGGCAAAAGGCGTGGCTCCTGAAAGAGATATGTCATTCTTCTGGTTAATTCTACAGATGTACGCGCATTGGATACCAGCTGTCCATCTATAAAGACCTTGCCAGAATAATCCATATCCAATCCACTAATCAGATTTAAAATTGTTGACTTTCCACATCCGGAGGGTCCCAGAAGACAGATAAACTCCCCTTCCTTAACACTGAAATCGATATCCTTTAGAATCTGTCTTTTCTTTTCCTGTGTTCCAAAATATTTATTTAATTCACACACAGTAATTTTTGAATTTATGATTCTCGATACATATTCCATAGCGCATTCCCTCATGATTTCTTCTTCGGCTGCCAACGAAACAGCAGCGGCTCAATGACATGATTGATAACAAATTCGATGCATAGCATCACAATGATAAATACCAACGCATAGCTCAAAACGTGTGACATATTGTACATTTGATACCAATGATTGATGCTATATCCTACACCATTGGATCTGCCCATCTGTTCAACAAAGATCACCATTTTCCAGGTAAGACTGATACCAAACCTTGCGGAAGCCATGACATATGGATATATCTGCGGAAGAATCACTCTCCTAAGCCGATAGGCCTTGCCTGCATTCATAACCTTTGCCATTTCATCTAGCTTGGGATCAATATTTCTCACACCCTGTTCAATATTCTGAATGATGGTAAATACAGTGGTAAGCACGGTTGCAACCAGCGCTGCGTCCTCCGAAAGTCCCATGCCCAGAAAGACAACGATAATCATAACCAGCGGAGGAATTGAGGTCCCGATAACAACCCAGTTTCCGAAAATATCCTTCGCGGTATTGCTAAGTCCAAGAAGACAACCGATAGCAATTCCGAATAGCATCGTCAGCGCAAAGCCTTTCAACACTCGAAGGAGAGTAACTCCAAGTGCCGGGAAGACCGCACCGCTCATTACATCCTTGTACATCGTCTGAAGTGTCAAAAGAGGCGATGGTAAAACAGAATCCGTCAACTGAAGTGAAAGAAGGCTCCATAATCCCAGTAACAAAACAAAGGACAATATCACTTTTCCTATCTTCAATAATTTTTCTCTTCCCATGTTCTTTCCTCTTTATTCTGCCTCGTGAATCAGTTTTACAATTTCATCCGAAGCAAGAACTTTTCCAAAATATGTTCTGATAACATTTAGGCTGTTTTCGTGGAGTGTCTTTGATGTGGTTGCAGTACCGTCCTCAACGACAATAACATCGAAGTCTCTCTGATATGCATCTCTGGTCGTTGTCTCAACACACAGTGGTGTTGAAATTCCGCAGATAATCAGGAAGCGAATTCCCTTCATTCGCAGAAGTGTCTCAAGTCTAGTATCCAAAAAAGCGCTGAAACGGTGCTTTCTGATAATCTCCGTCGTATCTGTAATATATGGTTTCAGATCCTCGCAAAAATCGCTATCCGGTGTATTTACCAGAGCAGGCGGAACGGAACACTGACTTTTGGTGTGAGGTGGAATCCGATGCTTATTTCTTGTCACATCATCCGGATAATGCTCCTGCTTAGTCCAGATATCAATAATTCCCACCTCTCTACATGCTTCAATCAATTTTTTAATTGGCTCAATTGTGGATCTGCAAAGACTCATATCTGCCCCTTTGGAAGCGATGCTTCCATCCAGGCTGGCAAATGCGTTCTGCATATCGATTACCAGTAATGCAGTTTCCTTCGCAATCAAACTTAATTCTTCCATTGTTCTTTCCTCCTTCTTTAAACAAAAAAACACAAAGGCAGTTATACACGCCTTTGTGTTTTCACTCGTTCTACTCTTCTGTTGTTTTTTATATTACGACCTGCTGAACAACCGTTTCTGCAATTCGTTCAACAAGAAGTTTTCTATTTTTATCCAGTCCTTCTTTATTGTTGAAAATCAATTGAAGGTTTTCTTCATCCATCGAATAAAAATATTGAATCTGAGCCCACAAGGAATACAACAATAGTCTCCCATTCGCCTGAGGACGGATCATTTTTTTATCCTTCCACATCTGAAACACTCTGTCTTTTTCCTCTAGGTCTTTCTTCCAAAACTTCTCTGTATACTTTGCAAACAGATTCTTTTTTTCCATCACGTCCCAGATGCGAATTTTATGAAAATTAACATTTTCAACATAGAATCGAAAATATCTCTCGATATAATCCGTCAACACAGCTGTCGGATCATCGCCTACCCATTCAAAGGTCTTAATCTGCTGCTCCCACTTCTCGAATAGCCGCTCTACTACGCTCTCATACAACTTATCCTTTGTTCGATAGTAATAATGGATAAGCGCATGATTCACATTTGCCTGCTTAGCCAACTCCAACAATTTGGTATTAGCAAAACCATTCTTCGCAAAGCTTTCTTCCGCAACATTTAAAATTATCATATCGTACGATTCCAAGTCCGCACCTCTTTCGCATTTAACAACTCTGTTTAACAGTCTTGTTAAACCGATAAACAGATATTACTCCACTATTTGTAAAGAGTCAAGATAATTATTGTACAAACCAACTAAATCTTTACTCTATTACAAACCCTTATTTAACGAGCTTTACGCTTTGCAAGGTGACGTCTGTACATATCAGCTCCTGCAGTTCCAAGCGCGAGTATTATAAGGATCCACCACCGGTTCATCTTCTCAGTTTCGGGATAAACTGCCAAAGGAGCTTCCTCCTCTTCTGCATCCACAATAACGGGAGCAGCTGCTTTAGCG
>JAILHY010000022.1 GCA_024695575.1 Lachnospiraceae bacterium | reverse complement strand
TGAAGCACCGAAAAAGAAACCTCTCCCATCCCGGAAAGATCCTCCGTTACGGCTTTGATCCCCGAAGCATCGTCCACCAGAATCACTTCGAGATCAGAAAACATGTGAGACATGGGTTTCGCAACGCGATCTATGAAATTGCGGATATCTGCAATACCGCCGTCCACATAGGCAACCACCGAAGCAAATGCATTGTTTTTAGCAGACATTTCAAACCTCCGAGAGGATAGAGTCAAGATCGTAGATCGTATTGATCTTGCCTGATAAAACAGATATAAAAACCGGCTCATTGCTTGCTTTGTTCACAAGTGTGGGCCTTGAATCGTCCACTTCCGAAGCCTCCAGAATCGGCTTAACGGAAAAGAGGCATTCCGTCCTTTCAAAGCAAAGGTCGTCGAGCATGTACTTCCTAGCGAGCTTGCTCATATATGCATCCGAAGAATGGGGCTTAAATTCGCAGTCGTTACAGTTATAAAGGCACGCGGGAGAACATTTTTCCGATAACTTCATGCATGAAAAGTCCGGAAGTTCTTTGTGACAGGATTCATGAGGTGTAAAGGTAACCGAGGTAAGGGAATGGTAACCCGTATTTCCGTAGGGCATTATGGAAAAGAAAGGTCCGTCCATAACCGTGATCCCAAGATCCTTAAGCCGTCCCTCCGCCCTGCAAAGAATGATCTCGCAAAGCTCGTATTTGATCCTGTATAAGGGAAGCTCCGCCATGGCCATTATCTGGTTTACACTTGCATATCCCGTATTCACAAGTACAGGCGCCGAATACTCCTTATCATGGCTTGCAACGGTGTATAAACTTCCGTCCTTTCGTATTCCCGTGACCGTGGTATTATAAAGCACTTTGATGTTTTGGTATTCCGCGATCTCAGCCATGAAATGATCCCGCAATATTGAAACATCGTAGGTGTACTCTCTCGTTAAGAAAGCCGCCTCACACATGCCTTCCTTAAAGTAGGCATTGGGATCGACTTCCTCGTAGGGAATGGACGCCGCACGTGCAAACTTGGCAAACTGACCCCCGTCAGTCATGGAGAAATTGGATGATATTCCGTAGACTTTACGAAATTCCTTATTAATGCAAAAAGAATAATCCTTTAAAAACCGTTCGAAATACCCGGCAGACCTGGCTGCCGTGTAAAGAGACCTTGGATAATGATATCCCTGATGAACTCTGGCCTGATTGATCTTCGTAGCACGAAGCATGGGACCTTCGTCCATTTCAAGTACATAAACCGTCTTTTTCTTTTTACCGAGAAGAAGGGCCGAGTACAATCCGTAGATCCCGGCTCCGATCACTATGGCATCAGCGCTTGACATATTATATCCTTAAAAAATTATTCTATTTCAGTATACAACCTTTTCCCCGATTGTAATAGTACAAAATAGATGATATTATCAAAAAGAATCCAAGCTCAGTGAGGTTTTTATGTCTTCAAAGATTAATGAGAGATATATAAAAGAATTCTTCGGCATAGGTGACGATCCCGACGGCCTTCAGGAGTTTGCCGAAATTAAGGCCAAGCTTGTACGCCTGACCTTTGAAAACAATGAGAACATCTGCATGGTGGACGATGAGCCCGACGGTATGTTTTTCCTTGAATCCGGCACTGCCATCGTACTTGATCGTTCCGGAGAACGCGTAAACATATTAAGTGTCGGTCAGTATTTTGGCGAATACGGAGCTCTCACGGGTCAGAAACGTCTTACCACCGTCCGTTCCATGGGACGTACCGTTGTGTATAAGCTTTCCAGCGAAGATGTCGTTAAATTCCTGTCAAAGCATCCCGAGATTTACGGGGAACTCATGAAGCGTGTCTATGACCAGGTTTCCCACAAACACGCCCAGATCCTGGCACTTTCCGGCATGCGTAAGGGAGTCTTAAGCGTCCCTTCAAATCAGGCTCCCCTGTCTAAAAAGCGTGTTATCATCCAGTACGGTATTGTGTTGCTTCTTTTCCTTCTTTCAGCCCTGCTTGTTCCCGCTAACGCTACCGCACCGGTGTTTATTCTTCCCCTCGTTTTCATGCTCGTATATGTCCTTATAACCAAAAGAACGGTTGAATCCCTTCTTTTGGCAAGTTCGCTTGCTGCACTCCTTGTGTATCGAACAGGAATATTCGCAAGCTTTGCCGATGCCCTTATGTCCACAATGGGAGCTGCGGATAACGTATTCACTGTACTGGTAATGGCTCTCATGGGAGGCATGATCAACCTCATCGTGGTTTCCGGCGGAGTTACCGCATTCGAAAAGCTGGCAAGTCGCATCGGTCACACCAAACGGGGCGTATTCCTTACTTCACTTGGTATTATGACCGCCACTTCCATAGATGACGGTCTTAACATGCTCTCCGCCTCCTACGCTTCCTATCAGAAGGCCAAAGAAACCGGCATCGTAAGAGAAAAGCTTGCCCTCTTTTACAGCATGCTCCCCACGGTGCTTTGTTCCTTCTTTCCCCTTTCTCTCTGGGGCATATTCGTAATCGGTACTTTAAGTGCCACCGTCAAAGTTGACACGGTTGAAACATTTTGCGCATCCGTGCCTTTTAACGTGTTCTCCATCGTAACGGTCATCGTTATGGTTCTTTTTGCAATAGGTAAACTTCCTTTGAGCAAACAGTTAAAAGATGCCGACAAGCGTTACGAAGAAACGGGCGTTTTATGGCCCGCAGGGTCAGACCGCTACTTAAGCGTTCACGATACGGAAGTCTGGGGCAAGATCTCAAACGTTATGCTTCCCATCGCCGTACTTGCCGTAAGCTCCCTTGCAATCCGAAGCTTCATAAACAAAAGCTTTGTTGTGGACAGCGCCGTCGGGCTCATGGTAACTCTTGCTTTTATGTTCATTCTTTACTGTTTCAGAGGGATAATGTCTCCGGAGCAGTTTATCGATCACATGATCACGGGAATTGCGGGATCAACACTTCCCATCATCCTTTATCTTCTGACCATGTGCTTCTCTTCGCTCCTTGACTGCCTGAATCTGGCTGAATATTTTGAGGGTATAATAGATATATTTGATACGACGGCCTTTCTTTTGCCTGCCTGCGCATTCCTGTTTTCGCTGCTGCTTACGGTGGTGCTTGGATCATCCTGGGCCATGTACGCTATCGCATTTCCCATTGTTCTTGGCTTTGTGACCCGCCTCGGTCTTAATCCCGCACTCTTCATAGGAGCCGTATCCGGTGCCGGTATCGCAGGCGAAAAGCTTTGCCCCTTTACTGCCGAAAGCATGAATGTAGCCACCGCCGTGGGGCTTAATCCGCGGGATGCACGCGTTGTGCGCATGAGCTATTCCGCAGCGGTTGCCGGTATCACGACAGTGGTCTACCTTATACTCGGTATCTGGGTCAGAGCTTAAAGAAACTCCATGAGTTTATCTATATCTTCTCCGGTGGTTGCCCAGTCCGTTGCAAGTCTTATAACGGTCCGTGTTTCGTCATATTTCTCCCAGAAACCGTATCTTACGTGCTTGGACAGTTCCTTAAGCTTTTCGTTGTCCATAACGATAAACTGCTGGTTTGTTGGAGAATCGATAAAGAGCCTGTAGCCCTTTTTCAAAAGTCCTTCCCGCAGGATATCCGCCATTTCTATGGCATTCTTTCCGATCTCAAAATAAAGATCATCCGTTAAAAGTGTGTCAAACTGAAGTCCCAGGAGCCATCCCTTGGCAAGAAGCGCTCCGTGCTGCTTGATAATGGGAATCGGATGCCCGGTCGGAACTCCCTTAGGGAATACCACCGCCTCACCAAACATTGCGCCCACCTTTGTTCCGCCGATATAGAACACATCCGTAAGTCTTGCAATGTCTTTTATGGTCAGGTCCGTTCTTTTGCTCATAAGGCCGTATCCCAGCCTTGCTCCGTCCAAAAAGAGGGGAATATGGTATTCTCTACAGATGCCCGAAATCTCCGTAAGTTCATCCTTGGTATATAATGTCCCGTATTCCGTGGGATGAGAAATATACACGGCTCCCGGAAATACCATATGTTCATGATTGGCATCAGCGTAAAAGTTTTCGATAAGCGCCTTAAGCTTTGATGCATCCATTTTACCGATGCTGTCTGAGTATACGGCGCATCCGTCCTTCATTTCTTCCCTTTTGCAGGGGATCGTAAGTACCTTATGTCCCGAAAACTCAATAGCTCCGGCCTCATGAGCCGCAATATGCCCGGTATCCGCAGCCACTACTCCTTCGTAGGGCTTAAGCAGCATATCGATTATTGTCTGGTTAGCCTGCGTTCCTCCCGTAAGAAAGAACACATCACCCTCCGGGCAGTCGCAAAGAGCCAGAATCTTGTCTGCTGCGCCCTTACAGAACCCGTCCGTCCCGTATCCGTCCTGCTGACAGAAATTGGTATCCGTAAGGCGCTTTAATATCAAAGGATGAGCGCCTTTCGTGTAGTCACTTGAAAAAGAAATCAAATCCTGCATAATTCTGTTTATTTCCCCTTTTTACATACTTGCTCTGAATATTTCAAGCATAGCTTCTTCGTTTAAAACCTTTGCGGAACCCATCTCGCCGCCTACTCCCACAGCACACTTGTGAGCCATGAGCTTAAGATCCTCGTCCGTTGCCTTTACTCCCAGTTCTCTGAGATTGGTAGGCATATTGATACTTCTGTAGAAATCTTCCATAGCCTCGATACCGCTTAAAGCGATCTCTTCGTCGGTTCCGTAATCATCAACATCCATTACGTTAAGGGCAAAGCGCTTGAACCTGTGGAGACAGTCTTTATATACAAATCTTGCCCAGCTTCCCCAGATGGCAGCAAGTCCCGCTCCGTGAGCCACATCATAAAGACCTCCAAGCTCATGCTCAAGCTTATGTGTCATCCAGTCTCCGCCGTCATTGCCACAGCCCGTAAGGCCGTTGTGCGCAAGGCTTCCCGCCCACATAACTTCCGCTCTTGCCTCATAGTTCTTGGGATCGTCCCTCAGTATTACCGCATTCTTTTTAACGGTGCGAAGAAGTCCCTCTGCCAGTGCGTCGGTGATCTCCATATTCCCGCCGTTTGTGAAATATCGCTCCATGGTGTGCATCATTATATCCGTGCATCCGCAGGCTGTCTGATAATCAGGCAATGTCATGGTAAGCTCGGGGTTCATGACAGCAAACTTGGGACGCCCGAAATCACTGCTGTAGCCTCGCTTAACAAGGCCCTCTTCCTTTGTAATAACGGAAGAATCGCTCATTTCGCTTCCCGTTGCGGCTATTGTAAGGATCACCCCCAGAGGAAGGCAGCCCTTAGCCTGTCTTTTGTAATCGTAGAAATCCCACACATCGCCTTCATTGGCTACACCGTATCCGATGGCTTTGGCGGAATCGATGGCGCTTCCGCCTCCTACCGCAAGAAGAAAATCAACCTTTTCCTTTTTACAAAGTTCAATTCCTTCATAAACCAGGGAAAGATGTGGATTGGGAACTGCTCCGCCCAAAGAAACATAACTGATCCCTGCAGCATCAAGAGTATCCGTCACGCGCTTAAGAAGTCCGGATCTTACCACGCTTCCGCCGCCGTAATGAATAAGTACCTTCGTTCCGCCGAACTCTTTCACAAGTTCTGCAACACGGCTTTCGGTATTCTTTCCGAAAACCACTTTGGTAGGTGTGAAGTAATTAAAATCAAACATTGAAAACCTCCTTTTACACTTTACTTGTTTCCCACGAATAATGACCTGTACTCTCCGGGCGCCATTCCTTTTTCCTCTCTGAATACGCGGTTAAAGCTCGGAATACTCTGAAATCCCGCAAGCATGGCGATCTCCGTAAGGGATCTTCCTTCTTCCGAAAGCAGTTCCGATGCCTTTTCGAGGCGGATTGTATTAAGCCATTTGCTGTAATTCATGCCCGTCACGTTTTTAAAGATCCTTGAAAAATAATCCCTGCTTATTCCCGCCATTTCCGCCATAGCACCCTGGGAAAGATCATCCGCGGTAAGATTGTTCTTGATATAGTCGGTGACAACCATCATCCGCTTCATGATATCTTCGGGGAAATCCGGCTGATTTACCTCCGAAAGCTCCGGAGCGAGTTCATTCCTGTAGTCATAGAGCGTCAGCATAAACTCCATTAACAGCATGCAGCAGCGTATTTCTTTGTCCTGCCTGTCGGAAAAGAATATTTCCTTCATATTCAGTGTTATAGCTTTAAGTTTTGCCGCCAGCTCCTGATGCGACTTCACGCATATGATATGAAGATTTCTGTACATATGCATGATCCTTCGAAGGTCAAAAAGTGAGTTGATAAAAGCGTTTGAAAACTGTATGACCAGGGCCTCTTCCCTGTCTGCATCCACTATGGAATGCATTTCCATGGGCCAGACGATAACAAGATCGTCCGGAACAAGCTCGTAGGTACTCTGCGCCACACTGTAAATGTTTGTTTTACCGGGGCCTACAAGAAGGATCTCTCCGTAGGAGTGCCAGTGTGCCTGATAACTACGTTCTTTATAGCCCGTAGACATATTAAAGGCACTGGCGTGATCAAAATCATACACTTCATATGTGCTGTAATCCATGCTTTGTCTTACTGAACGCATAATGCATCAAGCCTCACTGTTCTTCATTTTATTGTGTTTCTTTGTTTCGCACTTCTTATAATCTGTCGGATGATGACTCAAATTTAGAACTCAAGACAATGTCAAAAAATGATAAAAATGAATGCGTTTGCTGAGAAGGCGGCGGCATATTCCTGTACTATAATTTCGTAAAATGAATTGTTTTGCACATTAACAGGAGATCCAATAAATGAAAAATAACATAACCGATATGACTGTAGGTACTCCTGCCAGACATATACTGGTTTTCGCCCTTCCCACCCTTGTGGGTAACGTGTTTCAACAGATATATAACTTTGCCGATTCGGTTATCGTGGGCCGTTTCGTGGGATCGGACGCCTTTGCGGCGGTCGGAGCCACATCTTCCATTACATTTCTTTTCTTTGCACTCTGCAACGGAATCGGAAACGGCGGTGGTATCGTTACATCCCAGTATTACGGCGCACACGACGATGATACGGTACGCAAAAGCATCGTAAATACCGGCCTTATCATGCTGATGGTCCCGGTTTTCTTTGGAATCCTCGGATTTACACTGGCGCCGGCACTTCTTAGGATTCTGAATACTCCGGATCTCATCTTTAAAGACGCCCTTCTTTATACAAGATTCATGTGTGTAGGGCTTCTTTTTGTATCCCTGTACAACTACATGGCGGCCATGTTAAAGGCTCTGGGTGATTCAAAGACCCCGCTTTATTTCCTCATCATATCCACTCTCATAAACGTGGTCCTTGACATCCTGTTTGTCGTAGTCTTTGCCATGGGTATCAAAGGAGCGGCCCTTGCGACCATAATAGCCCAGTTTATATCGGTAGTGCTCTGCGCCATACACGCTCACCGCACCAACCCGTACTTTAAATTTCAAAAAGAAGACTTTGCGATCTCCCTTAAACTCACCCTGCAGATCGTAAGGCTGGGCGTTCCCATGTTCATTTAGTGTGCGCTTATTGCCATATCTTCCATGGCACTTCAGCGTGTGGTTAACTCCTTCGGCACGACCGCAGTAGCAGCCTTTACCGCCACCAACAGGATCGAGCAGCTCATACATCAACCTTACATGACTCTCGCCACGGCTCTTTCCACCTTCAGCGGACAGAACTTCGGTGCCAAAAGAAATGACAGGGTTTACGAAGGCTACAAGACCGGTGTCATCATCATGATCTCCGTTACTGCTGTCCTCATGGTTATAATGCAGTTATTCGGTCGAGCCATCACAAGCCTCTTTGTTACCGACGAAGAAGTCATTCTGCTTGGTGCGAGAGGTCTAAAGATCACAAGCCTCTTCTATATCGCCCTTGGCACCATATATGTTATCAGAGGCGTACTTACGGGAATCGGAGACGCTTTCTTTTCCCTGTTCAACGGTGTTATCGAAGTTATCGGAAGATTTACGGTTCCCGTGTTCCTTACCGCGGTCCTTGGTTTTGGCGAATCGGGAATCTGGCTTTCCTCCGGCATCGTATGGTTCATAAGCGGCTTCACTGCATGGATTCGCTACTATACTTACTTTCACAAGAAAATCTACGCCCATATGGTAAAAGAAACTGCCTAAGAATAGAATATTAATAATTTGTTCTGTTGACAATTTCGAACGTATGTTTATAATGAACATGTATTCGAGGTGAGTAATGGACAGAGTATATGCTGCAATAGATCTTAAGAGTTTTTATGCCTCCGTTGAGTGCGTGGAGCGCAAGGTTGATCCTCTCAGCCACAATCTGGTGGTGGCCGACAGGACACGCACGGATAAGACTATCTGTCTCGCTGTTTCCCCCGGACTTAAGTTCCTGGGACTTCCCGGCCGTCCCAGACTATTTGAGGTTGTACAGACCGTCCGCGCCATCAACGAATCCAGGCGTTTAAAGCTTCCCGGTCATAAGTTCACAGGGAAGTCCCGTGACATTAACGTTCTTAACGCCAATCCCTCGCTGGAGGTCGATTACACCGTCGCCTGCCCGCGGATGGCCCTCTATATCAAATACAGCACCATCATTTATTCCATATATCTTAAGTACATAGCCCCGGAGGATATCCATGTCTATTCCTGCGACGAGGTCTTTATGGATCTGACGCGATATCTTTCTCTTTATCACAAGACTCCCCGTGAACTGGTACTTACCATGATCAAGGATGTGCTTTCCAACACTGGTATCACCGCCACTGCCGGTATCGGGACCAATCTCTTTCTAAGTAAGGTTGCCATGGATATCGTGGCCAAGCGCATGCCTGCCGACTCTGACGGAGTGCGAATCGCTGAGCTTGATGAAATGAGTTATCGCAGGGAACTGTGGAACCATCTCCCTCTTACGGACTTTTGGCGCGTGGGTGCCGGTACTGTTCGCAGGCTCAACCGCCTCGGTCTTTCCACCATGGGGGATATTGCTGCTTTCTCAGAGCAATCGTCCGATACTCTCTATCAGGTATTCGGAGTCAATGCCGAGCTCCTTATTGATCACGCCTGGGGATACGAGCCCTGCACCATGGAATATATCAAGAACTACCGGGCAGAGTCCAACAGCTTAAGCTCAGGCCAGGTTCTTTCAAGACCCTATTCTTTTTCCGAGGCTGCCATAATCGTCAGAGAAATGACGGATCTTTTATGCCTTGACCTCGTATCGAAGGGAGTAGTCACTGACCAGATGGTCCTGACTCTGGGTTACGAAGGAGACCACGAGCATGCTCACGGCACGGCGAGGCTTGATCGTTTCACTGCTTCCTCTGCCATCATAACCGAGGCCGTTATGGCTCTCTATGAGCGTATTTCCGACCCATGTCTCTGTGTACGCCGCGTCATGATCTGTGCAGGTCACATCACAAGAGAGGATTCCGTGTCTACTGCTGAGAGTTACGAGCAGCTCAGTCTCTTTACCGATTACGTACTTAAGGATGCAGCGAAGGAACAGGATGAGCGAAAGCTTGCGAGAGAGAAAGCCATGCAGCTTGCTTCCATCGAAATTAAGGAAAAGTACGGTAAGAACGCCATATTGAAGGGCGCCAATCTTCTGGAAGGCGCCATGACCATAGAACGTAACAGGCAGATAGGAGGGCACAAAGCTTGAAAGATTACAGCGATATCATCGACCATCCTCACTACAAATCTCCTACACGCCCCGCCATGTCCATGGAGGGACGTGCGGCACAGTTTGCGCCCTTTGCCGCCCTCACAGGATATGACGAGGCCATCATGCAGACAGCCAGGCAGGTAATGGAAACCGCCGACCAAACAGTATACGAGCCTGTATCAGAAGATTAACCTATATATGCCTTGTAACCGTAAAACGTTCAAGGGAAATTGGTTCTCCCGGGCGTATGCCCGCTTTACGGCTCGCTATTGAAATCTGTTGTTCAACCGTATCAACACCGTCAAGATCCGGTAACAGAAGCCCTCTCCTGCCGTCGCTTGTAACTATAACTCCGTAACGCTTTACATCAAGTTTATCCTCAGAGTCAATCGGCTCCGGAGTACCTAGGACGTCCACATTTATTTCAAGCCAGGGCAGTTCTTCCTTCCTTATGGGATCAAATCTCGGATCCTCCGTGGATGCGCTTATGGCATTTCTGACGATCTCCTCCGCAAGACTTGATCTTACGGGGAGTATTGTACCGATACAACCTCTAAGCCTTCCGTTCTCGTGAATGGATACGAAGGCCCCTGCCCTTTGATTTAATATCTCATCCGGCAGCGTAGGCCATTCACTTCTTGGAAGTTCACTGCCGCTTTTTACATAGTATTCCGCGGATAGCCTTGCTAGTTTTACATAGGCGTCTTCATTAGCTCTTGCTCTGTCTAATACCTTGATCTTATTATCCCTGTATATATCAAGGAATTTCCTGTCGGGATCCTCACCCTTCACATCAAAGGAACAGATTCCGTATCCTACGCCGGTCACATCCTCGTGGGAGTATTCTTTAATATCAAGTGACATGCCGTCAAGAGCTCCCGCCATCATGACAAAGGATCTGTGCCCGCACTCTGCCGCCTTATCACAGAAGGTTTCATCGAAATCAAATAGTTTGTCAAACTCTCCGCTTCCGCAGACTTCCATTATCCTTTTGTCATACTCGGGGCCTTCCGGAGAATATCCGTAGGGGCCGTAATCCTTAAGCTTGTGTGAAAGATCTCCGCTTGCAACGTATACAACCTTCCTGTTAAGATCTTCGGCGGCCTTCTTTATCATTATACCAAGCTCGTAATGCATGGTAAGGTCAAGCCCTGACAATCCTATCCTTACAAGATTGAAGGAACTTAAATACTTGCGGATAAAATACAGTGGCACCATGACACCGTGATCCAGACTTCCGTCCTGTTTTCCAAGTATCCCTGCCGGGAATCCTTTATCCCTCGCCATATCCGTTATGGTCCGAACGAACTCCACATCGTAACGTTCGTCGAAAGTTACTTCAGGAGCCCTGAAATCAGCAAAGGAGCCCACCGCTCCGACACCGGATGAAATATTAAAGTAATCACCGTACATAGGCGCATGGGGGCTTGAGATCACGATCGTATCAGGTTTCAGTTCGCCGATACGTTTAGCTATCGCGTCATAACTGTCAATGGTTGTGCGGATTTTTTCTTCTTCGCCTTTACCTACGTTGGGAACGATAAGTGGCGGGTGAGGAACCATGAATGCTGCTACAATGCTCATATGAAATCTCCTTTAACAAATTATGGATCGTCTAACAATTCCCTGTATATACATATGCAAGCTTCTCACGCGCCACATCCGCGAGTCTGTAAACTTTTGCTACATCGGTAGCGGCTATTTCCGTTAAATTAAATCTCGGGAAAAACCTGGATATATGTAACGGAATTTCCTTTCCAATAGGATTTCCATCCTTGTCGGTAAGGCTTTCGATAAACCCCGCTATATTCCTCATTTCCTCTTCCGTATCGTTATACCCCGGAACTATTAAGGTGGTCAGTTCCACGTGGCAGATCTTAACCGCTTCCCTTATAAAATCACAGGTACACTGAAGATCACCCTTCAGTACATCCCTGTAATACTCATCCGTGAAGCCTTTTAAATCTATGTTCATGGCATCAATAAGCCCGTCCAGTCGCTTAACCACCGAAACATCTGCCGTTCCGTTGGTTACAAGGACATTGAGCATTCCCCGGTCATGAATGAGCTTGGCTGTATCCATCACATATTCAAGACCGATCAACGGTTCATTGTATGTAAAAGCAATACCGATGTTCCCCCTGTCCCTGCATTCCTCCGCTATGTTTGCAAGTTCTTCGGGTGAAAGATACTCGGCTCTTTCCTTAAACTCGTATGCCTGTTTTGACCATGATATCTCGCTGTTCTGACAGAAGGGACATCGAAGATTGCAGCCGTAACTGCCGGTCGAAAGTATATTGGTACCCGGATGAAAACGCGAAAGAGGTTTCTTTTCGATAGGATCTAAAGACAGAGATGTGATGCAGCCATAGTTTAAAGGCTTAATGACACCATTGTCACAAGTCCTCACTCCGCAGAACCCCACAGTTCCTTCAGATATTTCACAGTGTCTGAAACATACGTCACAGCTTGCAGATTTGCTCATAGCATATCCCCCTGTAAAGGATTATACAACAAAACAGGGGCTGCCGAAAGGGCAACCCCTGTTGATCAACTAACCTTTCACAGCACTGGACGCAACACCGGCCACGAACTGTTTTTGGAATATTACATACACTATAATGACCGGAACTACGGATATACAAGCAGCCGCAAACAGCGGTCCGTAATCGGTCTGATATTGTCCGTTAAATAACTTAAGGCCAACGGAAAGCAGTTGCTTCTTTGAATCTGAGATTATCAGGTACGGCCATAAGTAATCTTCCCAGGACCATAAAAACTGAAAGATCGCAATAGATGAGATCCCGTTCTTTACCAGTGGAAATACGATCCGATGAAGGATATAAAACTCATTGGCTCCATCAATCCTTGCTGCTTCCAGTATTTCGTCCGGAACTCCGGATATGCTTTGCCTCATCATAAAGATGCCAAAACTTGAAAATAAGGCGGGAACTATGATCGCGGTATATGATCCAAGCCATCCGAAGGATTTCACCAGAGTATATCTTGGAATAATGGTAACCGCCCAGGGAAGCATCATGGTTCCCAGTACAATGGCAAAAAGCACATCTCTGCCCCAGAATTTATACTTGCCCAATACGAAACCGCATACGGTACTAGTATATACAACACAAAGGGTGATCGCGCCTGAAATCTTCAGGGAATTCCAGAAAAAGCGAAGGAAGTTAAACTGTCCCTTCATTTTTACGTAGTTGGTAAAGATCCACTCCTTGGGGAACAAGGTTTGCTTTATTGCAAGAATTTCCTTGTTAGCCTTGAAGGAAGAAAGGATCATCCAGATAAAGGGAGTTACCGACACGACCACCATTACCATAAGGAATGCATAAATAAGAATATGCCACACTTTTCTCTTCATATCTATGCCGCCTTTCTTGCCTGGAGTTTAAACGAAACCGCAGTTGCTATGGCTGTAAACACAAACAGTACAAATGACATGGCCGATGCACTGCCAAAGCTGAATTTCACAAAGGCTTCGTTATAGATCATGTAGGACGTAAGATACGTAGCCGTTCCGGGACCGCCTTCTGTCAATACCAGCACCTGAACGTAAGCCTGCAGATATGAGATGATCGAAGCCACTATGATTAGTAGTGTCGTGGGACGAAGCAGCGGCAATATCACACTCTTCAGAAGCTGCCAGCCATTACATCCGTCAACCTTCGCTGCTTCCTGTATTTCTTCCGAAAGCCCCATAAGACCGGCCATATAAAGTACCACGGCGTAGCCGAAGTCTTTCCATACCGTCATGATCATAACAGCGAGAAGAGCTGTATTTTTATTTTTCAGCCAATTGACCGACAGGCCAAGTATGGTGTTTACCAACCCAACCTTTGGCTCATACATAAACTTCCACACGAAGGTGACCGCTACCAGTGGTGCGATTACAGGCATGTAATACATGGTCAAAAAGAAATTCTTTCCTCTGACCGCTTTGGAGTAGATGGCATAAGCACACAGGAAACCCAGCAATGCTCTGAAAACCACAACAAACGCACAAAAGATCACCGTGTTATAAAATGAAAGCCAAAACGTCTCGTTTGTAAACAGAGAAGTATAGTTCTTAATACCCACGTTAACGTACTTGCCGTTCATAGGGTTCCAGTCGTGGAAACTTCCTACGAAGGCCATTCCGATAGGCACCAGGAAAAACACGATGTAAAAAGCAAGCATGGCAAATACAGTGATATTTCGAAGCCAGATCTCACTTTTAGGTTGTAATGGACGTTTTTTTAACAGATCAAACGAGTTCCGTGGCATATGCCATTCCTCCGTGTAATTCATTACATTTATTTATTGGGTGTATACGCGTCTTCACACGCGGTGAAGTCCATAGCAGACAGATCTGCATTAATCTTATCTTCTGCTGTCTGAAGTGCGGTTGCAATGTCAACTCCGTTATAAAGAATCTCCTCGCCTGCTTCTGCAAGATAGGTCTCAACAAATGCAGGTAATGCACCGGGGAATACATATTTATCAACGGTATCCTTCAGGCAATACAGTGCAGCGTTCTGCTCAAGGGCAGGATTGTTGGCAAGGCTCTTCTTTGTAGGGAATACGCTCTGTGCCAAAGCAAGATTAAGCAAAGATTCGTTGTCGGCTAACAGGAACTTAACAATATCCTGTGCTACTGCAACCTGTGCAGGATCTGCGTTCTTATTGATACCAAAGATGGACTCGGTGTTTGCACGATTGTAAGCATAGATATTGTTCTTATCAAATACGGGAACCTGGAATACACCGAAATTAATATCAGGGAAATTAGCTTTCATGTAATCGTTAAGCCAGCCCCAGGAAGAAACCATAGCGGTCTGACCGGTTGCAAAGCTTACGATGGCATCTTCACAGAAATCAGCCTCTCCGACACCATGTACGTTGTATGCGTCCATAAGCATCTGCATTACCTTGATCTCAGCATCATTGTTGATTGTGATGGTCTTCATATCATCTTTAAACATATTCTGTCCAAGCTGATACTGAATACCCATCAGGTAATTGCTGTTGATGTAATTGTTAAACTCAAATCCGGCCTGAACGAGCTGTCCGTCTTCTCTGATAGTAAGCTTCTTGGCTACTTCAAAGAATTCATCCCAGGTCTTTGGAATATCAGCGTCGGTAAGTCCGGCTGCAGCCCACATATCCTTGTTATAGAAGATGGATCCGGTCATAACACCTGTGTCAAGATAGTAAACCTTACCGTCTATCAGATGAGGCTCCACGTTGTTAAAGTCAGCCTTAAGGTCTTCAATGGGAATGTCGTAAGGTGCCATGTTCTTGATCACACTGTCGTGATAAGAAATGTGCATGTTAAATAATGCGGGACCGTCTTTGCCTTCCAATGCCAAAGGAAGCTTTACCCAATAGTCATCGTAAGGATTGTTGATGGTGTTAATGGTAACATTGGGATGGATAGCCATATATTTATCCATGATTCCCTGCCAAAGTTCATCACTGGTCCAGAGCCAGTAATCAAGAGTAATGGGATCACCGTTATTAACAGGAACCGCAGGATCATACTTAATGGTATCTCCAAATGCCTGATCCGACAAACCTGCTTCCTCAGTCTGGGAAGCAACTTCCGTTGCAGCCTTCTCAATAGATGCTTCTACCTTTGTGGTTTCCGCTGCTTTTTCGGCATCAGCCGATACATTTGATGTCTGTTCGCCACAAGCGCAAAGGCCCATGACCATACTGCATGCTAACAGTACACTTAACAATTTCTTTTTCATTGTAACCCTCCGTTTTTTTTTATATTTTTATGCATTATGCATTAAATATCCTTGTGTTCAGGCATCCCCTTTTTCCGTAGTTAGAATAAACAATACGGATTTAAAGTCGCCTTTCTTTGTAAATTCCTTTCGATCCACGGGAATACCGATCTGCATGATCTCGCTTCCGTACATCTTGTAGGATTTATCATCATAGCTTACTTTGTAAAGTACATCCGGATTAAGCTCTTTAAGCTTAACTTTCAGCCAGGGGCCGTTTACTTCGTTTAATACCTGATAGTAGGCCGCGATAGCTTCAGTTGCATCCTCATTTATTACCATCCAGCTTGTAACGTTTCCTTCAAAGGGGCTTTGAATCCGGACAAATCTTCCAAACTGGAACAATCTGCGATACTTCTTGTAAAAAGCACTCTGTTCTTTTATCCGGTTCTGTTCTTCTTCTGATAAGGTATTAAGATTCAGCTCATATCCAAAGGCTCCAAAGAAAGCAACATTTCCTCTCATGTCTATGGAAGTCACGCGATTTACCTGATGATTGGGGATTGCTGATACATGGGCCCCCATACTCCTTAAGGGGTAAACCAGACTGGTTCCGTACTGGATCTTAAGCCTTTCCACTGCATCCGTATCATCGGAACACCAGGTCTGGGGCGCATAATACAGCATTCCCGGATCAAATCTGGCTCCTCCGCTGGCACAGGATTCAAAAAGAATATCGGGGTACTTACTTATCAGACGCTCATACAAACTGTATACCCCTAAAATGTGCCTATGCATCACGGTTCCCTGCATATCTGCCGGCGCGGTTTTCGAATAAGCTTCCGACATATAGCGGTTCATATCCCACTTCACGTAGGAAATCTTTGACTCTGAGATAAGCTTGTCAAGCAAACCGAAAATATAATCAACAACCTCTTTCCTTGAATAATCCAGTATATGCTGCGTCCTGCACATGGATTCATATCGTCCGGGTGTTGATATTATCCAGTCCGGATGTGCTCTGTAAAGATCCGAGTTTTTGTTTACCATCTCGGGTTCGATCCAGATTCCGAACTTAAGCCCCATGGCTTCGATCTTCTCGGAAAGGCCCGAAACCCCATGGGGTAATTTCTCGGGATTTGGATACCAATCTCCAAGGGAGCGGTCATCGATGTTTCTTTCGCCGTACCAGCCATCGTCCAGTACAAAGAGCTCGACGCCCACAGACTTTGCTTTTTCAGCAAGGTTTAATATCTTCTCTTCATTAAAGTTAAAGTAAGTAGCCTCCCAGTTGTTGATAAGTATGGGGCGTTCCTCATCTCTCCATCTTCCGCGGGCAAGCCTCGTTGAATAAAGCGTGTGAAAAGTACGGCTCATTCCGTTTAATCCCGCATCCGAATAAACCATCACAACTTCCGGTGTCTGGAAGGAGTCGCCCTTCTTAAGGGGCCATGCAAAGTTATAAGGATTTATCCCCACGATAACTCTTGTGATATCATGAGGCGTTACTTCTACCTTCGCAAGGAAATTACCGCTGTAGACAAAAGAAAAGCCAAATACTTCGCCGGTAAATTCCGTTGTTTCCGGGCGTTTGAGCGCAACAAAGGGATTATGTTCCGCACCGCTGACGCCTCTTATGGAATCAATGCTCTGCGTTCCTTCTTCGAGCTTGCGAACTTTGATGTGTCGTTCTCTTCCCCATGCTCCGGATAGCTGCAGCATTTCATAGTCTTTATCCGGAAAATCAACGCATGCCGACAGTGCCTTTTCGAGGACCACCGTCTGATCCCCTTTTTGTTCGAATCTGGCACTTCTTGTAATCACCGGCATATCTTCATAAATCGTATATGTAAGTATAAGATCAGTGTCTGTCAGGCTGTCATACAAATAAAGGTCGATACTAGTCGCTTCACTCTTCTTTTCCACATATGTGGCCGGAAGGTTTTCAAGAGGTTTCTTGCCTTCGTAGATTGTATGATAGGAATAAACAAATCTTGAAATGTGGCTTCCGTTTTCCTGTCTGAGTAAGAAGGCGGATTCACGATAATCCCCAATTCCGGGAGCGGGATATTCCTGGCGCTGATGCTGCAATGCCAAACCTCCGTCAACGGAGCAGACACCATGCATCAGGAAGCCGTCGTTTCCCTGATAGGAGTAATCTTTTCTGTCGTGTATCTTCTTGCCGTAATATACATTCTTAAGCATTCCGTTTGGCATAACTTCAATGATGTAGCTGATATATGAGTTATACAAATGGATGCATTTAGATTCTTCGTGGTAAATGATTGCCATGAAACGTACTCCTTACGCGTTGATTGTATACAACAGACCACCTGTCTACCTGTATGCTATCACGCGTTTCACACAATATCCATGTCGCCATGTTACATGAAACTATCAATTTGTTGCATGTAATATACCTATGTCTTAAATCCTGTGGTATTATTAGGGATGAGGTGAATTTAACAATGGAACGCGAGACTACTTACAAGAATGTTGCCGGCTTCAAGTGCCTGCGTAATATTAAAAGGCAGACCAACGATTTATATCTGGTCCATTGTGGCATGCAGAAATGCCCGCCTGATTATACCTACAATCACAAAATTCCCAACGAAAACCATCTTCACTTTGTTACTGATGGCAAAGGGGAACT
Organism: Lachnospiraceae bacterium; assembly: GCA_024695575.1. Taxonomy (GTDB): domain Bacteria; phylum Bacillota; class Clostridia; order Lachnospirales; family Lachnospiraceae; genus UBA1258. Next base: position 6,077 of record JAILHY010000022.1, on the reverse strand, counting down.
GACAGTTAATCATGTTTCCTACAAGATAAAGAAAAATGACATCTTCCTGATCCCCAAGGGCGCAGAGATTCATTATAAAGCCGATCATTCGGCTCCCTGGACCTATATGTGGGTTACCTTTGACGGCGAAATGGCAGATGAATATCTGCAAAGCGCATGTCTAACCCCCGATACCCCGGTGCTTCACTCCACTATCCCGACTGAATCCTATACTCCTCTGATTCAGAGTATACTAGACGCCAATCATCTCACCATGGCCAACGAGATCAAGAGAGTTGCCTATCTCTATGAGATCCTGTCCATGCTGATCGAAGCCCAGTCTGCTGCAAGAAACGCCGACGGAAACTACGATTATACTCCGGATGCCTATGTAGACTATGCCCTTCAGTTTATAAAGAACAATTACAAAACCATCAAAGTCGGAGATATTGCTACCTACGTGGGGATAAACCGATCCTACCTGACTTCGCTATTTAAGAAAACTCTTAACATCTCGCCGCAACAGTACCTAATTAAAGTTAAGCTTTCCGAAGGGGCCAAATACCTTAAAACAACCGACATGTCCGTTTCCGAGATCGCGGAGGCCATCGGTTACGGCGATTCCTGTAACTTTACCAGAGTTTTTAAACAAACTTACGGCGTAACACCTCAGGTATACAGAAGCAGCGTTCTGTAGCATAGAAAGAAACAAAGAAAACCACCCCGAATCCCGTAAAAGGATCATCGGAGTGGTTTTTTGATTACTGATCAGATTTCAATCTTACCTGCTGTAATTAACTTACCGGATCTTCTGTCAAAAAGAAGGATGTCGCTTCCGTTGATGCTGATCATCTCTTCCTGACCGATCTTGTAAAGGCTTGAACCGAAAACGACGCTTGTAAGAAGGAATTCGCCTACTCTTAATTTAAGAGTGGATTCCATACCTGTAGGCATGGCACCATAAACTGTGGTCATGATCTTTCCGGATTCCTCGATGTCAATAGCCTCGGGACGGATGCCGAGAACATAGTCTTCTTCAGTTATGACAGGAGCGTCAGCAATGCTGTCGTCCTCCTCTTCCACCTTCTGAACGTGGTACTTGAAGACTTCGTCCTTATTGGACTTTTCTACCGCGCCCTTTACTGATAGACGTTTCTTTTCCTCTTCGGCCTTGGCTGCGGCTTCCGCATCTCTGTTCTTTTTCCATTCATCCATGTTGAGAGGATTAACGGGAACGAAACGCGCCTTAACATCGCCGAGGATTTCGAGAGCTACGCTTCCGTCTGACTGTGCCTTACCCTTGGCATCCACAAAGTTCATGGAAGGATTTCCTACGAAATCGGCCACAAAAAGATTGGCAGGTCTGTTATAAACCTCAAGCGGAGCCGCGTACTGCTGAAGGACGCCGTTGTTTACAAGACAGATCCTGGTAGCAAGGGTCATGGCTTCCATCTGGTCGTGTGTTACGTATACGAAGGTACTTCCGGTCTCAACGTGAAGTCTCTGGAGCTCGTATCTCATTTCAAGCCTTAATTTGGCGTCGAGGTTTGAAAGAGGCTCGTCCATGAAAAGTACCTGAGGTTCGGGAGCAAGGGTTCTTGCGATGGCAACTCTCTGCTGCTGACCGCCTGAAAGCTCTGCCGGATATCTGTCCATGAACATTCCGATCTTAACGATTCGGGAACATGCTCTTACCTTGGAATCGATCTCTTCCTTTGTAAACTTTCTTTTTTCGATAACGGGTTCTCCGCCCTTGGTAACTTCAAACTTGTCGTTTACTTCCTTGCCTTCAGCTTTGTATTTGATCTTAAGTGAGGTAAGCTTATCTTCGTAAGCTGCAGCTTTTTCTTTTGCTACGGCATTTGGATCCTTTGCTTCGTGGATCTTAAGTCCGAAGAGTTCCTTCGCGGTATATATGGAAAGGGTGTAGTTGTCGATGAGTTTAACATAAGCCTTCTTTTCATCAAGCTTTCCGTTCTTGTCACGGCATTCCTCCACGATCTCCTTAACCTTGGTACCGTTTGAAAGCGCTCTTAACATATCGGAAGCCCGCTTGTATTCCACATCGATCACAGGCATTTCCTCGTTTATGTTCTTAAGGCCAAAAGAAATATTCTCATAAACCGTCATGTTGGGCCAAAGTGCGTAGTTCTGGAACAAGAAACCGACTTTACGCTTATTGGCGGGTACGTTGATACCTGCATTTGAGTCAAATACCACTCTGTCACCGATGGTGATACGGCCTTCAGTGGGTGTCTCAAGCCCGGCGATCATACGAAGGATCGTTGTTTTACCGCAGCCGGAGGGGCCCAGAAGTGTTATGAATGAATTGTTGGGAATATCAAGACTAACATTATCTACGCCGAAGAATTTGCCCCAGCGCTTGGTTATGTTTTCAAGTTTAATCTCTGGCATCTTACTTACCTCCTATGCCGCTATCCAGGCTTGCCCCGGTGAGTTTGTTAACAAGTGTATTGAACACGAGAATGGTTACGATCAGTATCAGGTTAATGGCACTTGAGAATGCGTACAGTCCCATTTCGTCAAAGTAATCAAGTGTTGTTGAAAGAATGAACCCTTGTGTACAAAGAAGAAGGAACAATGACAATTCTCTTAAGCAGGTCATAAAAGGAAGCAGATATCCGCTTATGATGGAGGATTTCTGAATCGGGATTATGATCTTGGTCATTCGCTTGATCCAGGATGTATTCTGGATGATTGCCGCCTCTTCAAGTTCGTTGCTTATCTGAAGCATGGAGTTAAGTGAGCTTCGGGATGCAAAAGGAATGTATTTTACAACGCCCGCAATGATAAGCAGTGTGTAGGTGTTAAAGAGGTTTATCTTCTCATTGGAAAACAGGATAAAGAAAGCTGCGCCGACTGCTATGGAAGGCATCAGGTAAGGAAGGAATGCTACGTTGTTTACGTAGTTTGCCCACTTGTTTCTGCGTTTCTTTGATACTGCATATCCTATGAGGGTTCCGATGGTACCTGCAATAAGTGCACAGACAACGGCCAGGAACAAAGTTCCGAGGAATGCGTGCCAGATCGTGTTGTTATACAGGATACCGGGCTGACCGTACATACCGTTTTCGGTAATATTTTCGTTGGTAACCCACCATTTTGATGTAAGGTGCGCAAGATTTCCCGTATACAGGAAGCTGTAATCTCCGGGGTTTGGAAGGAAAGTTTCAAGCGCGAACAGGAGTATGGGCCAGATACTTGTGAAGAATGTGATTATCATAAAGATGATTCCCACAAGATACTTACCGATTTTTCCGATGTGGAGCTTGGTAAGCTGACCGGATTTACCTGTTACGGTGGTGTAGTTTTTACGGCTCTTTAAACTTAACTGGTTCATTCCAAGAATTACCACGCCGAAGATCATCATGATAATTGCAAGGATACTTGCTTCACCGGTATATTTGCTGTTCATTGAGATATACCTGGTTGAAAGAGTCGTAAGATTTAAGTAGTGAGGTACAGGGTAACTTCCCATAGCACTTCCGAATACCAGAAGTATTGTGGAAAGAATAGCCGGCTTGATCATGGGGAGTGTTACCTTAAACATGATCTTTGCCTTTGGAGTATCAAGGATGGTTGCTGCTTCTTCCAGATTTGCATCCATATTCTTAAATATGCCGCCTATAAGGATGTAGGCAAATGGAGCATAGTGGAGGCCCAGCACCATGGCACTTGGGAACAGCCCCTGGCACCACCAGTGAGGGAAATAGATGTGGAAAAGCGAAGCAAGAAGTCCGTCCGATGTGCCCGTTACCTTATTCGAGTAGAACATGTGCTGCCATACAACAGCCAGTGTCCACTGAGGCATTATGTAAGGAAAAATAAAGATCGAACTTAAATACTTCTTGAACTTCATATCTGTTCTTGTTACGAGGAATGCGAACAATCCGCCGAAAAGAATGGATATTGCACAGGTAAGTATGGAAAGAAACAGGGTGTTGATAAGAGGTGTCCAGAGATTGGTCTTGGCCAGTCTGCTGGTAAACAGATCCGTATAGTTTACTATGGTATAGCCTTCGGTACGCTTGGTAAGATGCTGATCGATTGTACCGGGATGGATCTGAAACGTATCTTTAACTATTGCGACAATCGGCGCGACGGTACTAAAGGTAAGAACAATCCCAAAGATCAAAAGTATGATGTTTTGGGGCTGGGAAAACCAGGTTTTTACCTTGTTCTTGAATATCGCACTTTTGTCCGGTTTATTCAATGCTTGCATACCTTCTCCTTTTTCAAAAATGGGGATGCCGCCGAAAAACGGCACCCCCGGAGGTGATCATGTCTTATTCGGGTTTGTAGTGATCAAGAACGTCGATCCAGCTACCTACGGTGAAAGCAACTTCTGAGCAGTACTTGGGATCTTCAAGAACAAGTTCGCCCTTGCCTTCTGCTGTCCACCAGTCATATCCTCTGTCGTTCTTAGCAGGGAATTCGTTTCCGCCGCCCTGTGAGTGCTGGAACTTAGCTTCGATATCTGCTGCAACCTTGGGGTTAGCTGAATAACCGCCCATGTCCTTGCCCCATGCTTCAAATCCGTCTGCGGTACAGGTCATGTAAGCGATAAAAGCACATGCTGTCCAGGGCAAAGGACTGTTCTTTGTAAGGAACAGATAATGGCAGTAGCCGTATCCGCCGATACCGGTGTAGCCGTCTTCATAAGCCGCAACCTTGATGTTGTTTACGGAAACGCTTGCAGATTCTTCAACAGAACGGAGCTTGGAGTAAACAAGAAGTCCGGACTGGTTAACTGCTGATGCATCAACAAGGGTGTTACAGATAGGGCCGTCATCGGTCTGCTCATTGTAGTTGTTAACCCAAAGCTTGATCCATGCAAGAGCATAAGCACCGTTTGCACCAAGGCCAAGGTCCTTTGCATCTGTCTGCATAGCCTGGATGGTAGGCTCGAAATATGCCTTCTTGGTGTCATCAAGCTTGTCATATGCATCCTTGAGCCATCCTGCGTACTTATCTTCGGTAAGCATCATAAGGAAGTTCTTGCCGACGATCTCGGAGTCAACACCCATGAAGAGCGGGTGAGAACCTTCGTATACGAAATCCCAGCAGTTTGTGAATGTAGCATCGCCTTTACAGTTAAACTCAAATACCTTATTAAGGGTCTGCAGAGGAAGGAAACCTTCGAAAGCATCTGCTGTTGTGTTGTTTGCCTCAGCCCATTCCTTGGGGATGAAAGTTTTAAGGATACCTGTGTCAACCATCTTGCTCTGAATCTGGTTACCATCCTGAATAAGGGTCATTGCAAATGTTCCGGTGCTCTTTAAGGAATCGGAAGTGAGCTGCTCGAAGATCTTGTTGTTCTTGGGCTGCTGCCACTCGAATTCCATGTTGTAGTTTGCATCGATTGTCTGAAGATACTCGATGAACTTGGGAAGTGCGGACTTACCACGGCTTGAGTTACCAACGCCGTAGAATGTCTTGCCGTTGGACTCTTCGATGGCTTTCTTGGCCAGTTCTTCCATGGTCATGCCTTCTGCTTCGGCGATGATGGCATCGATGCCGGTGAGCTCGGCTGCAGGATTGGGATCTGCTACCGTGCCGGATCCTGCATCGGTTGTAGCGGTAGTGGTGGTCTGTGCGGGTTCCGTTGTTCCCGTACCTGCTCCGGTGTCGCTGCCGGTGCTACCGCCGCCGCAGCCTACCAGAGATGCTACCATTGTCAGTGTCAACAGTGCGGATAAAAGTTTCTTTTTCATTTGTTCCTCCTTTTTACGTCCCGGTACCTCACCGCCTTTTACTAATAAAAACGAAAAATGGGTACCGAGCAGTTTTTGCTCTGTACCCACATTGTATTTTTTCTCATATTTGATTTGCAGAGGACGATTCTGATAAATCTTGTAGATTTATGACATGTTAAAAGAAATGCTCCTCCAGCACGGAAGACAGGGCCTCCGTGTGGTTCTTTCTCTCGGGAAGTGCGGACTGTTCGATGAAGTCCTCTCCCTTTGCGGGATCGTAAAGGGCGTATGTCTTCCGCACTCTTTCCAACAACCCGGGGACTTCAAACATGTAGCCCGTTACAACGATCCGGTCCGGATCCACGATGCTGACGGCATTGC
>JAILHY010000013.1 GCA_024695575.1 Lachnospiraceae bacterium | reverse complement strand
CTGTTCTTTCGAAAGAAACAAAGAAAGGCGCTCAGCTCTAAAGAGCCAAACGCCTTTGTTTTGTATGGGGTGATGATAAACTATTATCGTCAAATATGTCAATCCCAATAATTCATTTTTGTAAAAAACTCCCAACAGGTTTGAAAAATTAAGAATATTTTTCTACATGTTATGCAATTTTCTGACTATTAACTCTTATTTCAAATCTTCAAGCCATAGTGCCGCCGATGCATCGCTGGGCATGCGCCAGTCTCCTCTCGGCGAAAGAGTAACGGAGCCGACCTTCGGTCCGTCAGGAAGGCAGCTTCTTTTGAACTGTTGCGTAAAGAAACGTTTAAAGAAGTTTCTTGCGGCCGTGATGCCGTCGTCACACTCAAGCTTGCTTGAAGGGCTGTTTCTTGATTTTACGGGCTTTTTTTCTTTGGTTAATCCTCAGTTGTAATAAAAATTTTATAATTATGTAATTGACAGTACAAAATATGTCAGTGCATAATAGTCGGGTTGGCATTTTGAAAGGGCGTTGGCGCCCCAAGTAGGAGGAGAAATACTTAATGAGGAAGATTAACAGTCTCAGATTTAAACTGACAGCCTTTTTCCTTATTCCTGTTATTTTCATTATGGTAGTAGGCTACACGGCTTATTCCATAGCATCGCAGGGATCCCAGGAAACTTACCAGAGTAACGCGATCACCGCTTTGGAGCAGGTTGCGAAGTACTACGAACTTACTTTTTCAATCGTGGAAAGCAAGGCAGACCAGCTCGCAGGACTTTCGGAGCTTAAGAACCTTTACGGAGGTGCTTACACCGACGGAGATGAGCTTAGAAACGCTCTTTCCAGCATATATCGAAGCGCCAAGAATCTGGCTGAATCCGACCGTATCGTGGGAGATCTTTCGGTTCTTGCGTTCAAACAGACTTCTTTTTCGGTAGCAAACGGAAACTATCTCATGGTGGACTATGTGGGTTCATCAACCGCTGCCGAATTTGAGAAAACAAGTGATTATGAGCTTGTTAAAGCAGGCTCTGCCGATGGCACCTGGATGGGCACAAGAACCTTCATCGATTCTTATGAAGCATCCAAGAAGCTTGAAAGTGAGCCTTATTGTGCTGTTTATGTTAAGCCTTTTTACAACTCGCTTGATGAAAAGCTTGGTTATATTTCCACAGATGTTAAACTCGACATTTCCCTTGATGCTCTCGGAAGTATCGATCTCGGAGAGGGCAGTTCTTTTGCTTTTATCACTCCCGACGGAGTTGAGACTACGACCGAAGGCAAAAGCAAGGTCAACGAAACCATCTTTTCTTATACTACATTCTACGATGATCTGAAGGCATCATCCGAGTCTTCGGGCTTTGAATGGATGAAGGATGCGGCAGATGGCAAGGTATATCTTTATGTTTTTGCAAAGATCGGGGATTCCGGCGCGGTTATCTGCGGCCGTATTCCTGAGAGCGTGATCAGCGCAAGCGTTAATAACATAAGAGTTGCATCCGTTATCGCAGTCATCCTTGCTACGGTTGTTTCTTCACTGGTGGGCATCATCGTTTCAAGCCGCCTCGGAAGCACCGTTAAGGGAATATCCGATGGCTTTGAGCAGGCTGCAAAGGGCGATCTTACCGTTTCCATCAAGACCAAGCGTAAGGATGAATTCGGCGCATTATCCGCGTCTGCAAACAAGATGATCGAGAATACCAAGCGCCTTCTTTTAAAAGTATCATCCACCGCGGATTCGCTTAAGAAATCCTCGGATGATATCGGAGGAGCTTCGGATGCGCTTGTTGAGGCTTCGACAAATATCACGTCTTCGGTTAATGAGATCAGACTCGGTCTGGATACTCAGGCTCAGGATGCGGCTTCATGTCTTGCTGCAGCCGATCAGCTTACCGAGAAGATCGAAGTTGTCAGAGAAAACGTCAATGTTATCGACAATATGGCAAGCGATGCCGATGAGTCAGTCAAGAACGGTATCGGTGCCGTAGAGAACCTTAAGATCAAAGCAAATGAAACAAGTGATGTTACAAAGGGCGTAATCGTTGATATCGAGGCTCTTGCCCGTGAAACATCTTCTATTGAAAATATCGTTGCAACAATTAATGATATCGCAAGCCAGACAAACCTTCTTTCTCTTAACGCTTCCATTGAAGCTGCAAGAGCGGGTGAAGCAGGTCGAGGCTTCGCGGTAGTTGCGGAAGAGATCAGAAAGCTTGCAGAGCAGAGTGCTGTTTCAGCCGGTGAGATCGGTAACATCATTTCTTCCGTTACATCCAAGACCGAAACAACCGCCGCTGCGGCCAAGCACGCCGAAGAGATCGTTAAGCAGCAGGAGGAGGCTGTTTCCACAACACTTACCGAATTTAACGTTATCAGCGAAAACGTCAAGACTATTGCCAGCCACCTTAAAGACATCGGCCTTCAGGTAGCGGAAATGGAAAAAGCAAAAGTCAATACACTTTCAGCCGTTGAAGGTATTTCCGCGGTTTCGGAAGAAGCTGCCGCATCATCTGCAGAGGTTGAGGATACCGCTCTTACCTCTCAGAATGCAGCAAAAGATCTTAACGATGTCATCAAGGATCTTAGAAGTGCGGCTGATTCCCTTACCACAGAGCTTAAGGGCTTTAAGCTGTAATTCGTTATCTGAGCATTGATTAACAAGGAGGATTTCGCGCATGAAGAAAAAACTAATGGCACTGTCTCTTGCAGTGGTTACGGTTTTGTCCATGTCAGGCTGCGGTAGCAGAGATATAAAAGTAAACGAAAGAACTAAGATTTTTGATGTGGTTGAGACGGCTCAGGTAACGACAACCGCAAGTGAAAGCGCAGGCGAGGCAGCACAGGCTGTTGCAGCTTTCGTGGCGGAGGTTGATGTTAATTCACTTTCTTTTTCGGAAGCACCGGCACTTTCAAGCAGGGTAAAAGCAGGTGAACTGCCTGCCGTAGAAAACAGGATCCCGAGTAAGGACAGCGTTTTTGTGGCACAGACCGATGCTGTAGGCAACGCACTTGAAATAGGAGAGTATGGCGGTAACTTCAGCATGACCGGCGGCGGTGGCTCATGGGGAATCGCAAGACCCGTACTCGAAGGCATCATCCGTTACAACAATGATGGTTCCTATTATCCCAACGTTATCAAAAGTTATGAGTACAACAGCGATTACACCGTTTGGACCTTCCATCTCAGAGAAGGAATGAAATGGTCGGACGGCGATGACTTTAACGCGGACGATATCACATTTTGGTATTACATGACTCATATCAACAATTTCGATACCAAGGCAAGCTGGGATGCTTTAAAGGATGGTAAGTCCGGTAACTATGCGGTACTTAAAAAGGTTGACGATTACACCGTTACCTGGACCTTTGAAAGCTCCAAGAAACCCGGCGCTTTCATCGAAAACGGCGATTTTAAGTGGTGCTGGGCTCCTTCACATTATTTAAAGGACCTTATCCCCGCTTCAATATATGTAGAGAACGAGTACTGGGAAAACACCGGCCTTTCCGACGAAGATGTACTAAAGAATGCGGCAGAGAGAGGCTTTGAGTACGAATCCATCAAGGATCTCGGAAAGAATCTTTGCTACTATTTCTGGAATGCATCGGGAGTTCCCACGGTCAATTCCTTTGTGCTTTCAACGGAAGAAGGCCATAATTCCAAGGATTCGCAGCTTTGCATCCTTGAGCGTAACGCTTATTACTGGAAGGTTGATGCAGCCGGTAACCAGCTCCCTTATTTTGACAACATCTACTTAAAGGCCGATGTTGAAGATCAGGTAAAAGCACTGGCAAACGGCGACCTTGACCGCATTGACATAGGAATGGAGCAGGTTTCGACCCTCCTTTCACAGCTTGGAGACGCAGCTGTTCTTAAGACGGTTCTTGGTTCCAACTGGGGTTCAAACCAGATCACCTTTAACTACACCAGTACCGACAAGAACTATGCAAATCTTTTTGCCATGAGCGATTTCCGTCAGGCACTTTCGCTTTGCGTAGACCGTCAGGAAGTTTCCCTTCGTACTTCGGAAGGCTTCTTAAGTCCAGGACAGTGTGCTCCTTCAGTCGGAAACTTTGGTTATAAAGAAGAATGGACCAGGAAGTGGACCGATTATGATGTGGCTGCAGCTCAGAAACTCCTTGAAAACTGTGGCTTAAAGCTTGGCAGCGACGGGTATTTTGATTTCGCCGACGGATCGGATCTGAACCTTGACTTTATTTCTATAGAAGGAAGCGCCGAGAATTACTACGACATTCTTAAGAGATACTACGAGGCTGTTCACATTAAGACTAGCCTTACAAGCTATGATGCCACAACTTACGACCAGCTCATTGATGATAATGACTGGATCGCCGTTATGTGTCCTCATATGTCTGTCGGCGGCCTTTCGTTAAAAGAAAGAGCAGCATCCTTCGTCCCCGTTGCCCAGGCAGCAGAGTGGTACGGAGATTACGGTACTTACTATTCGGATCACTCCAAGGGTGTTGAACCTACCGGAGATATGGCTAAGCTGGTTGAGTATTACGAGCAGTGGATCGACACCGCGGAAAACGCAGAGAGAGAAGCTATCGAGCTTAAGATCTACGAGCTTCACGAAAACAATCTCTGGTCCATCGCTTACCTTGAAGGCGCCAATTCCTACTGCCTTGTAAGCCCTACGCTTCATAACTTTACTGACAAGCTTATTAGCAACGACCTGTACCAGTACGCTAACATCTATCATTTCGAGACAATGTTTAAAAAGTAATATTTTAGCCCAAAATATAATAGGATCACAGCCCGAGTTTTTCGGGCTGTTTTCTTTTTTGCACAAATCTGCACAACGAAAATTAGGAAAAAGTAACAAAATTAGTTAATCTGTATAAAAGATATTGACTATCATCTCGGAAGATAATATATTTTTCTTGTAAAACGTTTCATTAAATCGATTTACTAAAACGATTTACTATGCAATATGCCTAACGTGAGGTAACGCGATGACAAAAAACAAGAAAAAGTGGTATTCCTTCAGAGAATTTCTTTATGTTCTCCCCTTTATTGTAATTATTCTGATCTTTTCCTACTATCCGCTATACGGTTGGGTATACGCCTTCTTTGACTACAAACCGCCCCAGGCCCTGACGCCTGACAAGTTTGTGGGCCTTAAGTGGTTTAAATCCATGGTGGAAAACCCAGTTAAGATTAAATAGATCTTAGGCGTGCTTCGTAACACCTTCGCCATCAGCGGACTGAGCCTTCTGTTCTCATGGTTCCCCATGATCTTCGCGGTATTTCTTAATGAGATCAAATGTGTTCCCTTTAAGAAATTCGTACAGACGGTTACCACGATCCCCAATTTCATAAGCTGGGTACTTGTATTTTCAATTGCTTTTTCCGTACTTAACAGCACAGGCGTTGTAAATACCATCCTCATGGGTGCGCACATAATAGACAGACCCATAGATTTCCTTAAATCCACGGAGCACATCTATTTCAAGCAATGGCTGTGGCTCACCTGGAAAAACGCCGGATGGGCAGCCATTATGTACATAGCGGCCATTACCGGTATCGACGAGCAAATGATAGAGGCGGCCAAGGTAGACGGAGCCAACAGGATGCAGATAATCCGCCACATTACGATCCCCAGCATCCTTCCTACATACTTCGTTATCGTAATGCTTAACCTGGCGAACTTCTTATCAAACGGTATGGAACAGTTCTACGTATTCCAGAACTCCTTCAACAAAGAATACATTCAGGTGCTTGATCTTTACGTTTACAACCTGGCAATGGGCAGTGGCGGTTATTCGCTGTCGGTAGCGGTAAGTATTCTTAAGACAATAGTAAGTGTGATCCTTTTAACGCTCACCAACAGTTTCTCTAAGCTGGTACGTGGCGAAGGCTTTATTTAAGGAGTGACTCGGATGAAAAAGAAAGAAAAAGAATTCGTTTCCACGGGGGTTCATTACAAGCCCTCCTTCGGAGACAGACTCATAAGCGTTATTACATACATTATCTATTCAATATTTGCTTTTGTATGTATATATCCTTTTTACTACATATTTATCAACTCCATAAGCTCAAACCAGTTAAGTGAGAGAGGAAAGATCCTGTTCATTCCCAAAGGGATCCACTTTACCAACTATGTATCGGTTATGAGGCTTGAAGGCCTTTTCGATGCAGCCAAGATCTCACTTGGACGAACTCTTGTGGGAACCATAGTGGTAGTTTTCACATCGGCGTTTCTTGGCTATATGTTCACAAGCAAGAACATGTGGGGAAGAAAGTTCTGGTTCAGATTAATTGCAGCAACAATGTACTTTAATGCAGGTATCATTCCGCTGTACATTACAATGACCAATCTGAAGCTTACAAACAACTTCTGGATCTACATTCTTCCTACGGCCATCAGCCCCTTTTACATGATCCTTTGTAAGACCTTTATCGAAGCCACTCCCGGTGAATTAAGGGATGCGGCAATGATCGACGGAGCGGGGACCCTGACCATATTCTTCAGGATCATGCTTCCGGTCATCAAGCCCATACTTGCCACGGTTGCAATTTTCACGGCGGTTAACCAGTGGAACGCATTCCAGGATACGCTTCTTTATATCACGGATAAAAAGTACTACACATTGCAGTTTGTTCTTTATCAGTACATAACGCAGTCAAGTTCCATCAAGGCTTTGTTAAACGGAAGCTCCTCCGCTGCAAATATCGCGGCTTCAATGGCCAAGATGCAGACGGCGACTTCGGTTCGAATGACGGTAACCATCGTAGTCGTAACACCTATTCTTTTGGTTTATCCGTTCTTCCAGAAATACTTTACCAAGGGCATCATGATCGGTGCGGTAAAGGGCTGATTCATCTGATATTTAGCGGGTTGTCCGTTGAATATACATCTTATTCTTATACTTTAAGGAGGGTATTATGAAGAAGAAAGTAGTTGCAATGTTACTTTCCCTCACAATGGCAGCGGCTTCGCTGGCAGGCTGCGGCGGCACCACCGATGCAGGAAGTGCTTCTCAGCAGGGAACATCCAAGACCTCTACGGCCTCTACGGAAAAGAAAGAGGAAGCTCAGGCTTCTTCATCCGAAGCATCATCTTCGGACGAGACGCTGGTTATTGAGATCTACGATGAAGCAGCAAACTATCAGGGAACCCAGACCGGTTGGTTTGCAAAGGTAGTAAAAGATCGTTTTAACATCGAACTTAACATCATTGCTCCCCAGGTTGCAGGCGACGCTGTTTACCAGACCAGAACAGCTACCGGTAACTTAGGCGACATCGTATTACTTGATCCTTCACACTTCAATGACTGTGTGGCTGCAGGACTCATCAAGGACATCAGCGGCGAGATCAAGGACTGCACAAACCTCATGGAATTCAACAGACAGATCAACGCTTTGAATGAAGGTATCCCCGGAAACAACGGTGCTATCTACGGAATTCCTTGTGAAATGACCAACACATCACCCACTTCTTTCTCTGATGATGTTGTATATTCAAGCCCCATGCTTCGCTGGGATCTCTATTCAGGCGTTGGCGCACCCGACATCGCTGACCTTGACGGCTTACTTGATACCATCAAGAAGATCCAGGATGCTAACCCTACCAACGATGCAGGCGATCCCGCTTACGGCTTCTCACTCTGGCCCGACTGGGATAACAACGACGGCATGATCGGTATCGCAAACGTTGTACAGCTTACCACATGGTACGGCGAGAAGATCAAAGGTTCCGCTATCCTTACCAAGGATGACAAGTTCATTCCTTTGACCGACAAGAACGGCACATACTACAAGATGCTTAAATTCTTATACAAAGCAAACCAGATGGGTATCGTAGATCCCGACTCCGGTTCACAGAACTGGGACGCAGCTTGTGCTAAGATGAGCGCAGGTCAGGTTTACACATTCTGGTACAGCTGGCAGGTAGGTTTCTGGAACACTCCCGAAAGACTTGCCGATGGTAAAGGTATGATCTTTATCCCTGTTAAGGATCAGCTTTACTACACCACTTCCGATACTTACTACGGATCAGGCCGTGTATTCGGCGTTGGTTCAGGCGTTGAAGGCGAAAAGTATGATCGTATCATGAAGTTCCTTGACTGGTATGCAAGCCCTGAAGGCGTTACCTTCCAGCACGACGGTATCGAAGGATTCAACTATGAACTTCTTCCCGACGGAAAGTTCAAACTCCTCAATGCCGATGCACTTATGGCTAACCTTCCCGTTCCCGAAGAGTACGGCGGAGCAGGTTACTCAGATGGTAACAACGCAATTAACCAGTGGATCGTAAGCTCCATTTCCATCAACCCCAATTCCGGTGAAGCATACGGTAATACTCATTGGTCATCTTATAAAGAAGAAACCGCTACCAAGACCAAGAACGAGTGGGCAGCAAGATTTGGTGCAGCTGAACCCGCTGATTGGATGAAGGCTAACAATGCTCTTCTTGTAAGACCCAGCGTATCAGTATCACTTCCTTCAGAAGATGCTGACATCACCGTTATCAGAAACCAGGTTGGACAGGAAGTTAAGGATGCATCCTGGAGAATGATCTTCGCAGCTAACGAAAACGAATTCGATTCCATGTGGGATACCATGACTGATAACCTTAACAGCCTTGGCTTTGATCAGCTTTACAAATTCGATGTTGATAAGTACACAATCGAACTTGAAGCTATGCAGGCAGCAAAATAAAGTTTGACACAGACTCCGAGGAGTTAATATATTGATCACCGTAAAAGAAATCGCCAAAATGTGCAATGTCTCTTCCAGCACGGTTTCGAACATTTTGAACGGTAAGTCCAATATGTCGGAAGAAACCAAGCGAAAAGTACTGGAAGCGGTAGAGAAGACCGGGTATCGTCCCAATTTCTTTGCACAGGGAATGCGGCGTCAGAACAACAAGTGCATATGCATCATAGCGGAGGAACTGTTGCAGTTTTCCACTCCGCCCATAGTAGAGGCTATTATGGGAGTGTGCGAAAGCAGAGGCTACAGAAGTATCCTCATCAATATGAGCATGTATGAAAAATGGAAGAATACAGGCGTTAGTCTCGGAGAAGAAAAACTCTTACAGGCCAACACATC
This sequence comes from Lachnospiraceae bacterium, assembly GCA_024695575.1. Taxonomy (GTDB): domain Bacteria; phylum Bacillota; class Clostridia; order Lachnospirales; family Lachnospiraceae; genus UBA1258. The sequence continues at coordinate 9,067 of JAILHY010000013.1, read as the reverse complement.
GCCTGCGCTGTTAGAGGCGCAGGCAATGCGGGCCGACGGAGTGATCTATGTGGCCGCTCACGGACACGTGCTGGATGTTATACCAAGTGATTACGGAATACCCGTTGTTTTTGCTTACGGACCGGCCAAAAACAATGATTTTAAGTCGGTACTCATCGACGATTACGGCGGAAGTAAACTGTTAACGAAGTATCTCATAGACAGCGGACACGAAAGGATCGGTGTCATTACGGGAAAGAAGGACAACCTTCATACCGTTGAAAGACTGAAGGGTTACAAAAAGGCTTTAAAAGATTCGGGCATCAAATATGATGATGAGATCGTTCTTTTTGCTGACTGGGAAAGAGAAGCCGGCAAGGAATGTGCAAAGAAGCTCATAGCCAAGGGCGTTACCACTATATGGTGCATGAATGACCTGATGGCTGCCGGTGCATACGATGCGGTAAAAGAAGAAGGCCTTGACGTAGGCAAAGATATTTCGGTCTTCGGATTTGACGATAGAGACATAGCCGAGTATATGTTCCCGAAATTATCAACCTGTAAACTGCCGTTAAAAGAAATTGGCGAAATGAGCGCGGAGTACATGATAAAAGAGATCGAAGATGAAGATTTCAGAAACAGCCCCGCCAAATCAACCAAAGTTCCCTGCAAGATAATACTCAGGGATTCAATAGCATAAGATTAAGAAAGCCCCGTAAGCATTGCTTACGGGGCTTCGTTTATTATGTTGATTATTCGCCGGGAGCGGGGACTGCAGCGCCTTCGGCGCCTTCCTCGGTGGCTGCGGCGTTGGGATCAAAGATCATTCCCTTTAACCACAATTCGGCACGTTGCTGTTCGATCTTAGCCTCCCATGCAGGCTGCATGTAGAATTCCTCATCGTGCTGGCAATGGCCCTTGTTGTTGGGCTTAACAGGAAGATCAAGGAGATCTGCCTGTGAGGTAGGGGTTGCAAGAGGGTCATCGGATGCAACTATTACCTCGGATCCCTGCCAGAGGGAAGGATCTTCAACAGGTGCGACAACCGTGGTTCCTTCATATGCGAAAGGACAATTCTCTGTTGCGGGAAGATTGTCATATGCACAGATCATACCGTGGTAGTGAACGTTACAGTATTCGGTAGGCTCGGTACCTGCCGCAAAGTACTCGGTCTTGCGACATGCGTCGCAGTAGCCTTCTCTGGGAAGGAGACCGGACTGGGAGCAGACGGTAACGGCTTTGATCGTATCGGGCTTGGGGAAGCCGATATCTTCAAGTCCTTCGTGGACTCTCTGCATGACCGCCTTGAACATAGTCTGAGGTATGCGGGCCTCGATATCCGTCATGGTCTCGTTGTTATCATATCCCGACCAGCAGGTTGCGGTGTAGTATGGGGTGTATCCTGCAAACCACAGATCCTTACTGTCGGAGGTCGTACCGGTCTTGCCGGCGATTGACATATCCTTGAAACGCGCTCTGGTACCGGTACCGATGGTTACACAGTCTTTCATTGCATCCGTTAAGAGCCATGCGGTTTCCTCGGATACGGTGCGTCTTGTAACGGGAGCGGTGTTGTCTATCAGGATGTTTCCGTTACTGTCTTCGATCTTGGTGTAAAGCTTGGGCTTGATATATACGCCGCCGTTGGCGATGGAGGCATATGCGGCATTAAGCTCGATGTTGAGTATACCGTTGGTGATACCGCCAAGTGCCAGAGGCTGTCCGATGTCGGTGTAGATCTTGTCACCCACCACCTTGCTTTCTTCAAGAGTGGTAAATCCGAAGTTCTGCAGGTAGTTAAAACCAAGCTGAGGTGTGATCTGGGTGATGGTCTTGACCGCAACCACGTTCAGTGACCAGTAAATACCGTATCGGATGCTGCAAAGACCTTTGTAGGTATCCTTGCCGTACCAGTTGGATACGGGAGTTCCGTTATAGTAGTTGAAAGGTGCATCGTTAAATACGGTAGCAAGTGTCATGTCTGCCGAATCAAGGGCCGGCGCGAAAGCGGAGAGCACCTTGAAGCAGGATCCGGGCTGTCTTGTTGACTGGGTCGCGCGGTTAAAGGTTCGGCTTCCTTCCTTGGTTCCGCGGCCACCCACCATTGCAAGCACGTAGCCTGTTTTCTGATCGGATAATGTAAAAGAAACCTGAGGCTGGGGCGTTACGCTGAAGGTTTCGGCAGCGACCTCGTCGCCTTCCTCCAGAACGGCTGCTTTGTACTCTTCAACGGCTTCTTTGGCCGATTCCTCGTCCTTAAACAGCATGTTGAACTTAGAGTTCTTTTTCCTGAAGTAAGAGCGGAACATCTCGGAGGAATGGTGATCCATGGTTCCGTCGGCCTTACGTATGGACAGGCGGTAATTTAAGAGCCACTTGGTGTTCTCGGGATAGTTCTCGGGATTGGAAAACTCTTCGTCACAGATCTTCTGGATCCTTGAATCCATGGTGGAGTAGATCTTGAGTCCGCCGCTGTAAAGAAGTGCGCTTACCTGAGAGTCGTTGTAGCCTGCGGCCTTCAGGTCCTCGATAACATCGTCCGTGAGGGCATCCACGAAATAGGAAGTTACCTGAGCCTCGCCGTTCTCTATATTGTTCTCGCTGATGCGATCGTAAACATTGTCTTTAAGGCAGGCCTGACGTTCTTCATCGGTGATATAACCAAGTTCAACCATCTTGTTAAGACAAAGAACACGACGCTCTGCATTATTTTCGGGATATACGATGGGATCGAAGAGCGAAGGGTTGTTGGTGATGACCGCAAGTACAGTGGATTCGGAAAGGGTGAGTTCTGAAACATCTTTGCCGAAATAACGAAGGGATGCGGTCTGAACACCGAGGGTGTTGTGGCCTAAGTTAATGGTGTTGAGGTACACATTCAGGATCTCGTCCTTGGACATGGACTTCTCTAACTGGACCGCCAGGTACTGTTCCTGAACCTTACGGCGAAGTTTCTGTATATTGTTGGTCTCTGACATCCAGTCGGTGAAAACGTTGTTCTTAAGAAGCTGCTGGGTGATGGTACTTGCGCCGCCTCCGTTAAGTGATCCGCGAAGAACTGCCTTAACACCAAGGCTCATGATTCGGCGGATATCGATACCGTTGTGGGTGTAGAAACGCTCATCCTCGATGGCTACGACTGCCTGCTGAAGGTGCTTGGGAACCCTGTCAAGAGTGACGGGGATACGGTTGGCGTTGGCTGCCACAAGCTTGGCGATCTGATTGCCGTCCGAGTCGTACACGAAGGTTGAAAGCCCTTTGGGAGTGACGGTTATAGTGGAAATATCGGGGGCGGTGGAAAGCAGGCTCTTAAACATGCCGATCCCGAAAGCAGCTCCCACGATGCCTACGCCTATGACGGCGACAATAAGAAGCTCTACCAGCACAAGAAGCAGTTTGTTGGACCATTTCTTGCCTCTGGCATTAAGGGCAACCTGTTGCTTGTGTATGCCCTGTTTACCGTAGTTCATAGTTTATCTCCATTTCAGAATGTTTAGTGTTAGAGTGTTAACCGATTTATTATACAACATTTTCTTATTAAATGGAAGAAACATTAAATTGAGGAAGGGTTGACGGGGAAGAAACGGAATGAGAGAATAAAAGAATGTCATCCAGAGCATAGCGAATGATCCCATCAGGGAAGCGTGTCATCCAGAGCATAGCGAATGATCCCATCAGGGAAGCGTGTCATCCTGAGCGAAGACCGCAGGTCGGAGTCGAAGGATCTTCACTATGAATGAATAAAATATAGGGTAAACCATTTTGAACGAACCATACATCGTCCTCCTTGCCCCCTCTGCCGCCGAATGCGAGCTCAAGAAATCCCGTTTCATCGCACATCTTCAGCCGGTTTCGTCCGAGGCCGAGGCGCAGGATTTTGTCAATTCAATAAAGAAACAATACTACGACGCAAGGCACAACTGCTACGCCTACATTATCGGTAAGAACGCCGATACCGTCAAGTATTCCGACGACGGCGAGCCTTCCCAGACCGCGGGACTTCCCATGTTCAATGTGCTGAAAGAATCCGGGATCCGTAACGCCTGCGTGGTGGTTACGAGATACTTTGGCGGTACGCTCCTTGGAGCCGGTCCCCTGGCCAGAATGTATGCGGATGCCGTGAAACTTGCCGTAGCAGAGGCCCGCATCGGCGTCATGCAGTACGGAATCGAGTTTCGGATCGAGACCGATTATTCCGACGGAGAGAAGATACGACGCCTGGTTGAGAAAGAAACGGGAGTTGAGCTGGTTGACATAACATACGGAGCGGGACAGAGTTTTCTTTTGCGTACGGGATTTGATGAGTTTGAAAGACTATCCGCGGCCGTTACGTCCCTGACCGCCGGAAGAGCGCAGATTTCCAAGAAAAAAGAAAGCTATTTCTTGACAGAACAATAAGTATAAAAGTATAGTGTAATTGTCATTTCGACCTCCTGTGTAACGCATGGGAGCAAAGAAGTCTTACATATAAATCTTCTAAAGAAAGGTGGTGGTTAAATGAGTAAAGGACATAGTCACAGGAATTCCGACAATCCATTGCCACGAGCGGCACATTTAACCATTATAAGGAGGATTTTATATGGAAGAGATAAAGGAGTTGCTTGAAACCAGGCAATATACTTCTCTGCGCCAGAGACTGTCCGAAATGAACGACGCCGACGTGGCGCAGATTCTTGAAGCATTTGATCGGGAAGACCTTATGAAAATGTTCAGGATCCTTCCCAAAGATACCATGGCGGATGTTTTTGCTTATCTCGATACGGAGCATCAGCAGATGATCATAAGCTCAATGTCTGCCAAGGATACCGCCGACATCATCAACAACATGATGGCCGACGATGCTGCGGATCTTTTTGAGGAAATGCCTGCCAACATAGTAAAGAAGCTGCTGGCGGCCGTTGATCCCAACGTTCGTAACGACATCAATCACCTGCTTAGATATCCCGAGGATTCCGCCGGTTCCATCATGACGGTGGAGTACGTTGATCTTAAGGAAAACCTTACGGTTGCGGATGCTTTGGAGAGAATCCGCAAGGTGGGAATGGATTCTGAGACCCTCAACACCTGTTACGTACTTAATCCAAGCCGCAAGTTACTTGGTGTCATTACCCTGAGACGTATCCTTCTTTCTCCGCCGGATGCGCTGATCGGCGATCTCATGCATGAGAACGTTATCTTTGTCAACACTACCACCGACCAGGAGGAAGTTGCCAGAGTTATTCAGAAATACGACCTTGTTGCCGTTCCCGTTGTAGATAACGAGGACAGGCTGGTTGGAATCGTAACCGTCGATGATATCGTGGATATCCTTCAGGCGGAGGCTACCGAGGATATCGAAAAGATGGCAGCTATCGTGCCTACGGACAAGCCCTACATGAAGACCGGCGTGTTCGAAACCTGGAAGAAGCGCATACCCTGGCTCCTTCTTTTGATGGTTTCTTCTACATTCACGGGACTTATCATCGGCAAGTTCGAGGATGCGCTCAGTGCCTGCGTGGTCCTTACAACATTTATCCCTATGCTTACGGACACTGGCGGTAATGCGGGAGGACAGGCGAGCGTTACGATCATTCGTGGTATTTCCCTTGATGAGATTTCTTTTAAAGACCTTTTCAAGGTTGTTTGGAAGGAAATGAGAGTGGCCATGGTCTGCGGTATCACTCTTGCTGTCTGCAATTTCGGCAAGCTCCTTGTTGTTGACAGAGTGGGTATCACCATCGCAACGGTTGTATGCCTTACACTTGTTGTGACCGTTTTCTTTTCCAAGATCATCGGCTGCACACTTCCTTTGATAGTTAAGAAACTGGGATTTGACCCTACTGTGGTCGCAAGTCCCTTCATTACCACAATAGTGGATGCTCTTTCACTTATCATTTATTTCACCTTCGCTACGAGCATACTGCATATATAAAGAGTAGGTTTAATGTATTGAATATCAGCGAACTTTTCAAAAATAAAAACTGCGTATATTCTCTCGAGGTTTTCCCGCCCAAGAAGGTGGGCTCCATCGAGACGGTTTATAACACCCTTTACGGACTAAGGGGGCTTCCCGTTGATTATATAAGCGTAACTTACGGCGCAGGCGGGAGCGAACAGCAGCGGAGCAAGACCTGCGAGATCGCTTCCCTGATCAAGAAAGAATACGGGATCGAGCCGGTGAGCCACCTTACATGCGTGGGTTCCACAAAGGAAGAGATCGCAAGCATCCTTGCAAGCCTTAAGGAAGCGGGAATTCAGAATATCCTTGCACTTCGCGGAGATATTCCTGCGGATTCGGCCTCTACAGGCGATCAGCCCGTTATGGCATTTCATCATGCAAGCGATCTGGCGGCATTTATCCGTGAAACGGACCCTTACTTTAACGTTACGGGCGCCTGCTATCCCGAGTGCCATGTGGACGCCGCAAACCTTGACGAGGACATTGCAAACCTTAGAAAGAAAGTAGATGCAGGTGTTACTCAGCTTACAACGCAGCTTTTTTTTGATAACGAAGCGTTCTACAGATTCAGGGAAAAAACTGACAAGGCGGGGATCAACGTACCTATCTCCGCAGGCATAATGCCTATAGTTAAGAAAACTCAGATCGAGCGCGTGGTTTCCATGTGCGGCGCTTCAATTCCGCCCAAGTTTGCACGCCTCATAAGCCGTTACTCCGAATCTCCTGATGCACTTTACCAGGCAGGACTTTCCTATACAGTTGACCAAATTACGGACCTTGTGGCAAGCGGCGTTCGTGGAATTCACCTCTATACCATGAACAACGTAGACGTGGCCAAGTACGTAACAAACGCCACGGAAAGCCTGATCAAGAGCGTGAACAGAAAGACATAAATAAACGTTAGCCGAAATAATCATTCTGAGTGTTTTAACATGTCATTCTGAGCGAACGATTCCATGATGTCATTTCGAGCGGAGGCGTCAGCCGAAGTCGAGAAATCTTATCTGACAAACAGTGGTCCCTGTACACTACAATGAGAGATTAAGTATACATGCAAATTACATTGGACTCTTCCGACATCCCTCAGATTCTGCGTTACCTGGGCTATCGCAACACGGGCCTTACGGAAACGGACGAGCGGAATATCTCGGAAGCCATCGAACTTACCAATTCAATAATCAAACCGGCCACCGTGTGGAAACTTTTCTCCCTTCAGTATGAAACTGAAGGGATATTGTTATCACCGGCTTTGGCGCCGGGGAATCGCGCGGTCCTTCTTGGGGAGAGTATCCGTAAACACTTGAACCATGCAAAAGAAGCCGTTCTTCTTTGCGTGACCATAGGCCGTGATTTTGATGTGGAAGTAGAGAAGGCTATGGTCAGAAACCCTGCTTTTGGCGTGACCCTTAACGCTTGCGGGATTCAGGCTGTAGAGAAACTGGCGGACAGTCTGCAGTTTGAGATAGACGAGAGGCTTGGTCACAAGACCGGCATTCGTTTCAGCCCCGGTTACGGCGACTTGCCCCTGTCATCCCAGCGTGATTTCATACGACTGCTTGATGCCACCCGCAAAGTTGGAGTCACCTTAAACGAAAGCTTTCTCATGAATCCGCTTAAATCCGTGACTGCCATCGCAGCTGTCACACTTGCATAGAAAGGTTATACACAAATGAACGAACGCATCCTAATCCTGGACGGCGCTATGGGTACCGAACTGGTTAAAGCCGGCGCACCCATGGGCAAAGTTCCCGAGGAACTGAATATCACTCATCCCGAACTTATCCGTAAGATCCACGAATCCTATCTTGCGGCAGGTTCCAATATCATTTATACCAATACTTTCGGCGCCAATCCTTATAAGTGCCGCGACAGTAAGTATGGCCTTTCGGAACTGATCACCGCAGGCGTAAAGATCGCCAGGGAAGCAGCCAAGCCCTATAATGCCAGGGTTGCCCTTTCCATGGGCCCCATCGGTGATATTCTTGAGCCCTTTGGCAATCTTAAGTTCGAAGATGCTTTTTCTTATTACAAAGAAATGATATCCGCAGGTGACAAGGCGGGAGCCGATATCCTTGTTTTTGAGACTCAGACCGATCTGCTGGAAGTTAAAGCAGGCGTCCTTGCCGCCAAAGAAATCTCTGATCTTCCCATATTTGTTACCATGACCTTCGAAGAGGGAGGCAGGACATTTACGGGTACACTTGTTGAATCCGCGGCAATTACCCTTGATGCTCTCGGAGTTTCGGCTGTCGGAGTCAACTGTTCATTGGGTCCCGATGAGCTTGTTCCTTTCGTTGAACGGATGAGGAGCGTTACGAGCCTTCCTCTGATCGTTAAACCAAACGCCGGCCTTCCGGATCCTGTTACAGGTGAATACGGAATGGATGCGGCGAATTTCGCCGAGGCTATGAAGCCCTTTATCGAAATGGGAGTTTCCTATGCCGGCGGATGCTGCGGTACCGCTCCTGACTACATCAAGGCACTTTCCGCGGTAAGTCATCCTGAGCGAGCAACCTGTCATCCTGCCAATCATCAATCCTATCTCTGTTCCGCCCGTGACTTTGTGGATGTGACTCGCGTTCATGTGATCGGCGAGCGCATTAATCCTACGGGAAAGAAGCTTTTCAAGGAAGCTCTTAAGAATCATGATCTTGACTATATCAAGAATCAGGCCATGGAGCAGGTGGATGCCGGCGCAGAGATTCTTGATGTGAACGTGGGACTTCCGGGTATCGATGAAAAGTCATTGATGACCGAGACAGTCAAAGAACTCCAGGCGGTGGTTTCCACGCCCTTGAATATCGATTCTTCCGATCCTGCGGTAATTGAGGCCGCACTCAGGATATATAACGGTAAAGCCCTTGTAAATTCGGTTAATGGCGAGGATTCCACAATGGATGCCATTCTTCCTCTGGTCAAGAAATATGGCGCAGCTGTCATAGGCTTAACCATGGATTCCAGGGGCATTCCCGCAACGGCTTCGGAGCGTGTGGAGATCGCAGGCCACATAGTAAGCAAATGTAAGTCCTACGGCATTGACCCGAAAGATATATATATCGATTGCTTGACTCTTACGGTCGGTACTGAGCAGGACAAGGCTCTTGAGACACTTAAAGCTCTTAAGGAAGTAAAAGAACGCTTCGGTGTTCA
>JAILHY010000188.1 GCA_024695575.1 Lachnospiraceae bacterium | reverse complement strand
TACCAATACCCTTTGGTCGGTTAACCTTCCCATGGGTATTAACGTTTACAACCTGGTGCTTATGCGTAACTTCTTTGAGGGAATTCCGGCTTCTTTGTACGAAGCTGCCAAGATCGACGGATGTTCCCCCATGGGCATATTCTTTAAGGTGGTGCTGCCTCTTTCCAAGGCTGCCCTTGCTGCCATAGGGCTTATGTTTGCAGTTTCATACTGGAACGATTACACCAACTTTAAGATCTACATTACCGATAACAGACTTTTCAACTTCCAGATGAAGCTTCGTGCGATGGTAATGGATTCGGATCTTCCCATGGATGATGGATCCCTTTCGCCTAACACCCTGCAGAACGCAGCAATCATCATAGCGATGATACCTTTCATGATCCTGTATCCTTTCTGCCAGGACTATTTCGTTCAGGGCGTTAATGTTGGAGCGGTAAAAGAATGATCCCTGTTGTTGAAGAATATATTGAGAGATTAATGAAAGATTCTACCAAAGAGAGCCCCGTGTGGAACGTTGAGAAACTCCGCGCGGGCAAGCTCTCCGGCTGGGATTATATAGACGGATGCATGCTCCTTGGTTTCCTTGAGATCTACAGATTGAGAGGGAACCGGGGTTATTTTGATTTTGTCAAAGAGTATCTTGATTACAGAGTCTCGGATGACGGTACCATCAAAGATTATTCTATTGATGCCTACAATCTTGATAATATTAATGCGGGAAAGAACCTGCTGACCCTTTATGAAATTACAGGGGAAGCCAAATGGCGGCTGGCTGCTGACAAGCTTTACGAACAGATCAAGAATCAGCCGAGGACCAAAGAAGGTAATTTCTGGCACAAGGCTATTTATCCAAACCAGATATGGCTTGATGGCTTGTATATGGTCATGCCTTTTTATATTAAATACGCGAACCTCTTTATGAACGAAGCGGAGAGAGCAGAGGTTTATGCTGATGTATACAGGCAGTTCTTTAATGTGGAAAGACTGATGCGTGACGGTGAAACCGGGCTTTATTATCATGCTTACGACAGCTCCCGTGAAATGTTCTGGTGTAATAAGGATACAGGCCTTTCTCAGAATTTCTGGCTTCGAAGCCTTGGTTGGTTTTCAATGGCTATGCTTGATTCCCTTCTTTTGCTTGAAGATAAGGAAAGCAGTGAGCACAAGCACCTTGAAGCCATGTTTAAGGATATGATCGATTCGCTCCTTAAGTTCAGGGCGGATAACGGCATGTTCTATCAGCTTCCCGTTTATTCCGGGAAGGGTAAGAACTACCTTGAAACAAGCGGCAGTGCCATATTTGCTTACTGTCTTAAAAAGGGTGTCAAAGAAGGCCTCTTATCGGAGGAGTACTATAATAAAGGCGAAGAGTGCTTTAAGGGAATTTGCGATACTTATTTAAGAGAAGAGAACGGTAAGATGCATCTTGGCGGAATCTGCCTTGTTGCCGGGCTTGGAGGCAAGGATCGAAGAGACGGATCCTTTGACTACTATATGTCTGAGCCTGTTGTACAGGATGATGCAAAGGGTACGGCTCCCTTTATTCTTGCATATCTCTATTAGGACTGGGATTACTTAATATGTGTGAATATATCGTGGATTGGAAGGACAGATCCTGCTACGGAAGTTTGTGTGAGGCTTTCAACGATCTTCCTGCAGGTAAGGATCCTGTAACTGTCATTGTAAAAGAAGGAATATACAGGGAACGCCCCAATCTCAAGAGAGACAACGTAACTCTCATTGGTGAAGGCAATGTTCGTATCGTGGCAGGAGAGTATGCCTTGAGGATCCACGAGGACGGACGTAAGGTAGGTACTTTCAGAACCGCAACCTTCATGGCTGACTGCGACGGTTTTACCGCCAGGAATATCACATTTGAAAACGATGCAGGGCAGGGCTCCAAAGTGGGTCAGGCCCTTGCTTTGTATGGAGACGGTCAGGAACAGGTCTACGAAAACTGCAGATTCTACGGCTTTCAGGATACGATTTTCTTGGGACCTCTTCCACCTTCGGAGATCCAGATAGGAGGATTTCTCGGTGAGAAGCAGTTTGCGGAAAGAAGACCCTGCAGTATGGTGTTTAAGGGCTGCAGGATTGAAGGAAACATAGACTATATTTTCGGCGGTGCCGATGCAAGGTTTGAAGACTGCGTTCTTTTTACAAGAAAGAGAGAAACGGCCGGCGACTGTTATGTGACTGCAGCATCCACTCCGGAAGGCCAGGAGCGAGGCTTCCTGTTTGATAACTGCAGGTTTGAAAGCGATGCACCTAAAGGTACTGTATATCTTGGTCGGCCATGGAGAAATTATGCCCGCACCGAAATACGAAACTCGTACCTTGATGCGGGCATTAATCCGATTGGATGGCATGATTGGAACAAACCTGAAGCACGAAATACCGTTCTTTACACGGAAACCGGTAATTACGGACCGGGTGCCGGAAGAGAAGGCAGTGCTTTTTAGCGTCCAAACAGCATTTTCAAAGCCTTTGACAGGTTTACTTTATTTCCTTTGTAAAGAGCCATCATGGTATAAAGCTTTCCTGCAAGGAAGATAAGCAGTACGGTAGATAAGATCATAACCACAAGTGATATGAGCGCAACGGTGTTGCTGACGGTTCCGGTGCAGATCCCTGCGGGAAGAAGCATGGATCCTGTTCCCGGGAATATGTACATCCACGCACTGGCACCGGTACTCTTGATACCACCGAACAATACGATATAGAAACTTACGAGCAATACTCCCATGAACAGCCCCTGATTGGCGGCTGCTTCTTCTTTGGAGCTTGATATGGCTCCGCAGATACCTGCGATCGCAGCGTAGAATATAATTCCAAACAACAGAACCAATAAAGCGATCACGATGGCACCGGGTGTAAATATACCCAGTTCCTTGAATGATTCAAAGAATGTGACGATACCAAGAGGCCTTTCGGGACATATAAACTTGTAAACCTTGACACTTGCAAATAGTCCAAAGAACAGGCATGCTACCCAGATAAAGAACTGAAGCAGCGCTGCACTTAAAACGCCGAGAAGCTTGCCGAGTATCATGGCCTGGGGCTTTAAGGAAATGAGCATGGTATCCATGAGCTTGTTTCCTTTTTCAAGGACTACGTTCTGCATGATGCTGTTGCCGTAAACAATGATTATAAAGTACATAATCATGGTGATGGCATAAACAAGTACCATGTTGAATATGGGGCGGATCTGTGCATTTATCTGATCGTTAAGTGCAGATGTATCGGAAAGGAGGCTTACGCCATTATTATATCCGCTTGTATTGTAAATATCGGTCTCGGTAACGGCGTACAAAGAAGCCATATCTTCGAGGCTTGCGCCGCTTGCGAGAATGGCGCAGAGATTTCGGTTGTTCTGAAGGAACTTATCGAAATTTTTGGCCTGTTTTTTGGTGATATCCGAGCCCTCGGGAATGACGGTGCAAAGGGTTGCTGCGGTTTCGTCAGGTACAAACTCAAGTACGAGGGTGTTTTTATAGCCTTTCTCCTTAACGGTTTCAAGGGCCGCTTCCACGGAAGAAACATTGGAATATGCTATGGAAGTGTAATCTTCGAATCCGGTACTGTTAAGTATGTTAAAATCCGCTTCGGGATTAAGGGGATTGATAACAAGTACCCGGTCGGCATTACAGGGCTTAAGGCCTGTGTCTTTGCTTCGTACGACTCCGATTATACCGAATATTATAACGGGAAGAAGAAAAAGGATCAGGCCGAACACAGCGGTTCCGGTTTTGTAGCTTCCGGTTCCGGCCTGGTTTTTAAATGTAAATCTGAATACTTTATCGTAGTTTTTAAACATGGTTCACCTCCGTTACGCCTTCGCACTCTTAAAGATCGCAGAGAGCTTGGGAGTGCTGGAATCTGAAAGGATGAGGTTTCGGTAAGTCCTTGCCGAAAGCATGGTCAGGGACGCGATCAAAAGCCCCTGGATCAGGAATGAGGCAATGAGTACCAAAAGGTTGATCCTTCCGCAAAGATACATTATAGGAAGGCAATAGTAGGAGAAGGGCGGAAGCAGGGACATTAAGTGATTAATCACAGTGTTGTCCGGAATACCACCCATAATGGCGCCAATATAACCCACCATTGTAATCATCATAACCGTACCCGTAGCATTGGGTATATCTTCCTGTTTAACGCAGGCACTTCCGAAAAGACCGCTAAGTATCGCAAAAGAAAAGTAAGAGATACCGATCTCAAGGAGCATAATAAGGAACCCTGTTACACCGAATTTGGTGAACATGTCAAAGTTCAGTGAACTTGCGGAAACACTGGTTATTTCGCTGCCGAAGATAGCGGCCATAACAAGGTTTGAGATCTTTGATCCAAGGAATCCAAGCACAAGAATGGAGAGGGCATAGGACATCATACCAAGGATCTTACCCATTAAGAGCGCCATGGGACGAACGCTTACAAGAAGAGTTTCCACAAGCTTGGAAGTCTTTTCTTCGGTAACCGACGTCATGATATATGAGTTGGAAATGGAGATAAGAAGCATGGCTATAATGCAGTACCCCATTACATAACCTATATACTGATTGCCGCCGATCGTTTTGTTCTTTTCTGCCTTGTAATCTTCATAGGTAAATACGTTGCCGTCTGTGATACCCGCATTGATCCTTTCTACCATGGCAGAAGAGAGGGGGCTCTGAGCCATGCGGGCCTGTTCGAACCTTTCATGCACGAAGCCCGTAAGGGAATCAAGATCGGAGGGCTTTACAAGAGTATCATCGCTGACAACACCTTTAACAGAGTATCCGGCGTCGGTATTGCTTATGATAATGGCCACGGAATCTTCTTTTAAACTGTTAAGGGTTGCTTTGGTGTCATCCGTAAAAGAAAGCGGTATGTTTCCGATAAGCCACAAGATTGCGTCCTTAATGTCGCCCTCGTTAAGGGAGATTTCGGATGTGTTGACGATAGTTACGGCTTTGATATCTGAATCTACAAGATTGATATCTAAAGCTTCCTCAGCACTTTTCATGCTGTTCTTTGTGATAATGCTCTGAAGGGGTCCCACAAGGGACATAACAAGCACAAAGATTATGAGGGATGCTCTGTAGGCAGGGTTTTTAAAGGTCTGAAGAAGAGTAAACTTAAATACCTTCGTAAACCCAGACAGGCTGTATATGTTTTCGCGTTTATTCATTAGCTTCACCACCTACTTCTTTTACAAAGATCTCGTGAAGAGAAAGCTCGGAAAGATCGAACCTGATAACATTGATGCCGTCCTTAATAAGACTCTCAAGAAGCTTGTTGGCCTGTTCGTCGCCTGAAACTTTGAGAGAGTATTCGTGTTCTTTTTCAGATTCCACGGTAATGCCGGCTGCATCGATATAGCTCTGGATGTCCTTCTCAACCTTGAGTTTAAGGTTAACACGACCGTAGGATTTCTTAATGTCGTTAAGATTACCGGAAACAACGGCCTTGGAGCGGTGGAGTATGGTAATGTCTGTGCAGAATTCCTCTACAACTTCCATCTGGTGAGAGGACATGATGATGTACTTTCCTGCCGCGATCTGTTCACGCACAACTTCCTTTAATATATCGGTATTGACGGGATCAAGGCCTGAGAAGGGCTCGTCAAGTACCAGAAGTTCAGGATCGGAGATCATTGCAATAAGAAACTGGATCTTCTGCTGGTTACCTTTTGAAAGCTGGTCGGGGCTTTGAAGCTTTGCTTTCTTTTTAAGGGACTGCTTGGGATTGAGAGTTCCGTTTGCCTCCATCTGCTTACGAAGAATCTCGGCTGCTTTCTCGGGATAAATGTATTCCTCAACCTGAAGGCGCTTAGCCCAGTATTTGATGCGCTCGTCGATGGTGGCGCGGTCTACGCCTCTTAGTTCACCGAAATATCTGATCTGATCGATAAGAGGGTATTTGGGGTAGAGGCCTCTTTCTTCTGCAAGATAACCGATATTGCAGGTGTCGAAGTTAAGAGGGTGACCGTCCCAGGTAACATCGCCGCTGTCTTTGTCAAGCATTCCAAGGATCATACGGATGCTTGTGGTCTTGCCGGCACCGTTGGTTCCAAGCAAAGCGTAAACACCGGGATGCTCCATTTTGAAGCTGATGTTGTCAACAACGATTTTATCTCCATATTTTTTAAATAAATTGTTCACGATAAGTCCCATATCAGAACCTCCTGCTTTTTTAATCACAAGTTACATAATATCGCATTATGGCGATTTTATCAATGTTTGTCAGCTTTTTTGCATAATTTGATAAATAGGAAGACAAAAAATGCAATAAAAAAACTTTAATCAGTTAATTTCATGTTAACTTGACAAGAGTATATATATGACATACCCCATAACCCCAATGTACCATTCTCAATAGCAGGGAGTCGATGATTATTTGTCGGCTCTCTTGCTATGTACAGAGAAATTCGGCATTCTATTGACTTATTTGGTTAAAAAAGGTATTATGTAAACACAAGGACGTGAACTGCATATACCAATGCAAGGAGGCGATATAGAATGAAACGCAAGAAGATAACTAAGATAATCACCGCTTCTATATTGGCTGTGTGTCTGGCTGTCGGAACCCCCGCATTAATTTCGCGAGCAACTACACCGGGACAGGCTGTGAACCCTTATACGGTTCCTTACGGTAAGGTTTCTGAGGAAGATCAGAAGCTCATCCGCAACCTTTTCGATCCCGTGTATTATGCTGCGGAGCATACGGATGTTGTGGCTGCCATGGGGACGGATCCCGACAGACTCTGGACTCATTTCATTAAGCACGGCATTTTCGAAGGCAGAGCATGTAACGCCGGTTTCAATGTATCGGTTTACAAGTCATGCTACAAGGACTTACAGGATGCCTTCGGTAAGGATATAGTTGCTTATTACCGTCATTACATGATGTTCGGTATTTATGAAAAAAGAAAATACACCACCATGGATGCGGCTTACAAAGACGGATTAAAGGTGTATGGCTTTGTGGATGGAAAGGAAGTACCCTTTGTTCCCCCGTATGTAAGTAATGATGCTTACAACGCAGCCTTAGCTGAAAAAGAAGCTGCAGCTGCAAGAGCCAAGGCCGCAGCCGATTCGGTATCCAAAGCGGAGCAGGAAAAGAAGGACGTTGCTGATAAGATAGCCGAAGAGACCGAAAAGGCCAAGAACGATGGTGAAAATAAACCCGATGATACTTCATCCACCATTCCCGCACCTAAGGAAGGCTATAAGATATCATCGATTTACGCTCCCGTTTCCATAACAATCAATAAATACGGAAACAACGGGGCAAACCGTGTCATAACCGAAACCACCACTCTCACTCCGGAATATGATGACTCCGGTGTTAAGCTGGGTGAAAAGTATGCAGACGGT
>JAILHY010000138.1 GCA_024695575.1 Lachnospiraceae bacterium | reverse complement strand
AAGGAGATTTCGGAAGCTGCGGATTCCATGGCAAAAGGAAGAATGGATATTGTCATCAACTATAAATCCGGTGACGAACTCGGAAAGCTTGCAACGGATCTTGATCATTCCACTACGGTCATCGAAAGAGTTGTCAATGATATAAGCGAATCACTTAACAGAGTGGCTTCGGGTGATTTCTCCTTGAGCACGGAGAATCCGGATCTCTACGTGGAAGATTTTGCACCTATCAGGGAATCTGTTGACCGTATCGTAGATCAGCTTTCTGAAACGATCCGTACTGTAAAGGAATCTGCTTCAAGAGTTGCGGAGGGATCATCCAATCTTGCACATGGCGCCCAGGATCTTGCAGAGGGTGCTACCGATCAGGCCGCGGCAGTGGAAGAGCTTACTGCAAGCGTTGAAAACGTTAACAATCAGACGAAGGATATGGCCAATTCCGCTGCAAAGGGTGTTGAGCTTGCCGGTCAGGTAAGGCGTGAAGCAGCGATAAGTGCCGAAAGAATGCAGGAAGTGACCAGCGCTATGGAGCGAATCACGGATGCTTCCAAGCAGATAGAACAGGTCACCAACACCATCGAAGGTATTGCCAAGCAGACACAGCTCCTTGCTCTTAACGCGTCGATCGAAGCTGCCAGAGCGGGTGAGATGGGCAAAGGCTTTGCCGTAGTAGCTACAGAGATAGGATCTCTTGCAAACGAAAGCTCCGAAGCAGTTAAGAGTACTCACGAGCTTATTACCGGTACTCTTCAGGAGATCGCCAACGGTAACAGGGTAGTAGAGGCCACAACCGAGGCACTTAATAAGGTACAGGAATCCGTAAACAATATCGCGGAGATCGTACAGGAATCCGGAAATCTTGCCAAGTCTCAGGCACAGAATATGGATGAGATAAGCAAGGGAATCGAGCAGATCGCAGTGGTTGTACAGAACAATACAGCAACTGCACAGGAATCAAGCGCAGTTTCCACAGAGCTCTCAACTCAGTCGGAAGAACTTAACGAACTGATGAATCAATTCGTGGTGTAAAGAGTCAAAGAGGTAAATTTTGCTTGCATTAACTGTCGGTCTGTGCTAAAATACTCAAGGTCTGTCATGAGGATAGACTGAACAATCAGTTTAACCCGAGCCTATGATATAAGAAACTCCAACTTATTTCGCTGGTCCGGGCGTTTAAGAAATCAAAGAACCACAGGAGGACAAACAATGATTTCCAAAGAAAAGAAACAGGCAATTATCAAGGAGTATGCAAGATCAGAAGGTGATACCGGTTCACCCGAGGTACAGGTAGCTGTTCTTACAGCACGTATCCAGGAGCTTACCGAGCACCTTAAGGCTAACCCCAACGACAATCACAGTGCACGTGGTATGTACATGCTGATCGGTCAGAGAAGAGGCCTTCTTAACTACCTTATGGACAAGGACATCGAGAGATATCGTACTCTTATTGCCAAACTCGGACTCAGAAAGTAATCATAGTGTAAGGGGGCGGAGATTCCGCCCCTTTATATGGTTTCTGGATGGCACGAAGTGTCATCCACGGCGACATGAACGAAGTTCATGTTGGTTTCAATTTATCATCAACCAAAGCAGAAGAAGCTTCCGAGACCACTGACAAGTCTACAGAAACTGCGGATTTATCAGTAGTTTCGGCGTCTTCTGCTAACAATGACGATCAATCGTCACAAAAGAAAGGAGACAAAATGTTCGACAAATTTTCACTTGAACTCGCAGGCCGTACACTTACCGTTGATATCAACCGTGTAGGCAAACAGGCCAATGGCTGTGCTCTCATGCATTATGGTGACACAACCGTTCTTTCTACCGCAACAGCATCCGATGCTCCCAGAGACGGAATCGATTTCTTCCCTCTTTCAGTAGAGTACGAAGAGAAGCTTTATGCCGTAGGTAAGATTCCCGGAGGTTTCAACAAGCGTGAAGGCAAGGCATCCGAGAATGCTATTCTCACAAGCCGTGTTATCGACCGCCCCATGAGACCTTTGTTCCCCAAGGATTACCGCAACGACGTTACCCTTAACAACATGGTAATGTCCGTTGATCCCGAGTGCCGTCCCGAGCTTGTTGCTATGCTTGGTTCCGCTATCGCAACCTGCATTTCAGACATTCCTTTTGACGGTCCCTGCGCTATGACCCAGGTTGGTCTTGTTAACGGCGAATTCATCGTTAACCCTTCACAGACACAGTGGGCAGAGGGTGACCTTCAGCTTACCGTAGCTTCTACCAAAGAGAAGGTTATCATGATCGAGGCAGGCGCCAACATCGTTCCCGAAGCCAAGATGATCGAAGCTATCTACATGGCTCATGATGTTAACCAGAAGATCATCGCTTTCATCGACGAGATCGTAGCTAAAGTAGGCAAGAAGAAACACGAATACGAATCCTGCGCAATTCCTCAGGAACTCTTTGACGAGATCAAAAAGATCGTTCCTCCCGAAGAGATGGAAACCGCTGTTTTCACCGACGAGAAGCAGGTTAGAGAAGAGAACATCCGTAACATCACGGCTCGCCTCCAGGAAGCTTTCGCAGAGAAAGAAGACTGGCTTGCAATCCTTGGCGAAGCTATTTATCAGTATGAGAAGAAGACCGTACGCAAGATGATCCTCAAGGATCACAAGCGTCCCGACGGTCGTGAGATCACTCAGATCAGACCTCTTGCAGCTGAAGTTGATCTTATTCCCAGAGTACACGGTTCATCAATGTTCACCCGTGGTCAGACACAGATCTGTGATGTCTGCACACTTGCACCACTTTCCGAGGTTCAGAAGGTTGACGGACTTGACGACAACGTTACCTATAAGCGTTACATCCATCATTATAACTTCCCGGCTTACTCAGTTGGTGAGACCAAGGTTTCCCGCGGACCCGGACGTCGTGAGATCGGTCACGGAGCTTTGGCTGAGAGAGCACTTCTTCCCGTAATTCCTTCAGAGGAAGAGTTCCCTTACGCAATCCGCTGCGTATCCGAGACATTTGAGTCAAACGGATCAACCTCTATGGCATCCACCTGTGCTTCATGTATGTCTCTTATGGCTGCAGGTGTACCCATCAAGGCTATGGTTGCAGGTATCTCCTGTGGTCTTGTAACCGGTGAGACCGATGACGATTTCGTTCTTCTTACCGATATTCAGGGACTTGAAGATTTCTTCGGAGACATGGACTTCAAGGTTACCGGTACTACCGAAGGTATTACCGCTATCCAGATGGATATTAAGATCCACGGTCTTACAAGACCCATCGTTGAAGGCGCTATCGCTCGTTGCCGCGAAGCAAGACTCTTCATCATGGATAACTGCATGAAGCCTGCTATCGCAGCTCCCAGACCTACCGTTAACGAGTACGCTCCCAAGATCGTATCCGTTCAGATCGATCCCGAGAAGATCGGCGATGTTGTTGGTCAGAAGGGTAAGACCATTAATGCAATCATCGCTCAGACCGGTGTTAAGATCGATATCACCGATGACGGTATGGTTAGCGTTTGCGGTACCGATAAAGAAATGATCAACAAGGCTGTTGAGCTTATCAACACCATCGTATCCGACTTCGTTGAAGGCGAGATCTACAAGGGTACTGTTGTAAGCATCAAGGAATTCGGTGCATTTATCGAGTTCGCACCCGGTAAGGAAGGCATGGTTCACATCTCCAAGATCGCTAAGGAACGTATCGATCATGTTGAGGACGTTCTTACTCTTGGCGACAAGGTTACCGTTAAGTGCCTTGGTAAGGACAAGATGGGACGCATCAGCTTCTCCATCAAGGACGCAATGCAGAATTAAATATAACCGGCATGACCGGATCAGGCCCGGGGTTTCCCGGGCCTTTCTTTTTGAAAAAGAATGTGGAGAAACGCCATGAAAAAATATATAATTAAATTGATATGTGTGCTTTCTGCTGTGCTTCTTATCCTGGCGGATCAGTTATCCAAGGCTTGGATCTCGGCTAATCTTAAGGGGCACGAAAATATCGTCTGGATCCCCGGAGTGTTCGAGCTTGAATATCTCGAAAACAGAGGGGCGGCATTTTCCAGTTTTACGGGGAAGCAGGCGTTTTTGATCTCCATATCGGTTTTGGTCGTGATATTTGCGATCATAGAGTTTGTAAGGATTCCTGATACCAAAAGATATATTCCCATGCATGGGGCATTTGCACTGCTCATTGCAGGAGCCATCGGAAACATGATCGACCGGATCGCTCAGGGTTATGTTGTGGATTTCTTTTACTTTGTGCCCATCAACTTTCCGAGATTTAATGTGGCGGATATCTGTGTCACACTTGCGGTGCCGGTGTTCATAGTATTGTTCTTCAAGGTTTATTCGGAAGAGGAGACGGCTTTTTTGTTTTCTTTCAAAAATAAATAAGATCACAGGAGGGTTACACATGAGTAAACGCGTTTTTCTGATCGTGCTTGACAGTTTCGGTTGCGGTGAGATGCCTGATGCCGCAGAATTTGGTGACGCAGGCGCCAACACTTTAAAAAGCGTTGCATCCAGTCAGTTTTTCAAAGCACCCAATTTACTTAAAATGGGCCTTTTCAATATTGACGGCGTAAGTGAGCAACCCAAAGAATCCGATCCAAGCGGTATGTTCTGCCGTTTGTCCGAAGCTTCACAGGGTAAGGACACCACAACCGGTCACTGGGAAATAGCAGGCATTCAGTCAAAGGTTCCTTTTCCCACATATCCTAACGGCTTCCCGCAGGAAGTACTTGAGGAGTTCTCCAAGGCTGTAGGAAGAGGAGTCCTTTGCAACAAAACATATTCGGGTACTGTTGTAATAAATGATTACGGCGATGAGCATGTTAAGACCGGAGATCTTATCGTATATACTTCGGCAGATTCGGTGTTCCAGATCGCGGCTCATGAGGATGTGGTGCCGTTAGAGGAGCTTTACGATATCTGCCGTAAGGCGCGTAAGATTCTTGTGGGTAAGCATGGTGTAGGCAGAGTAATCGCAAGACCCTTTATCGGAACCAGCGGTAATTACACCCGTACGGCGCACAGACATGATTTTTCACTGGAGCCCACGAGCGTTACCATGCTGGATCAGCTTAAGGCTGCAGGCAGAGATGTCCTTGCTATCGGTAAGATCAATGATATCTTTGCAGGCAAGGGTATCACGGAATATACATACACTTCGGGCAATCCCGAGGGAATCGACCGTACCATCGAGTGGATGGACAGGGATTTCGACGGCCTTTGCTTTGTAAATCTTGTGGATACGGATATGATCTACGGACACAGACGCGATATAGACGGTTATGCCAAGGCTATATCATACTTTGATGAGCATTTGCCGCAGATCTTTGCAAAGATGCGTGACGATGATATCCTGATGATCACTGCGGATCACGGCTGCGACCCGGGATATGTCAAAACTACGGATCATACGAGAGAATACATTCCGTTACTTGCATACGGAAAGAATGTTAAACCCGGGAATCTCGGTACTCGCGATTCTTTTACGGATATCGGCGCGACTGTACTTGAATATCTGGGATTGAAGCCTGAATTTGCAGGTAAATCATTGATAGAGTTTTAGAAAGGATTTATTAGTTTTACATGGGAAGTTTTGACAACGAAATAAACAGACGGCGTACCTTCGCCATTATATCCCACCCCGATGCCGGTAAGACCACTCTTACCGAGAAGTTCCTCCTTTACGGCGGTCAGATCAACCTCGCAGGTTCCGTTAAGGGTAAGGCTACCGCAAGACACGCGGTTTCCGACTGGATGGAGATTGAAAAAGAAAGAGGTATTTCCGTTACTTCTTCCGTTATGCAGTTTGAGTATGACGGATTTTGCATAAACATTCTTGATACCCCCGGACACCAGGATTTCTCCGAGGATACTTATCGTACCCTTATGGCAGCGGACTCGGCCGTGATGGTAATCGACGGAGCTAAGGGCGTTGAGCCTCAGACCCGTAAGCTTTTCAAGGTCTGTGCAATGCGCGGTATCCCGATTTTTACTTTCATAAACAAATTGGACCGTGATGCGCTTGATACCTTCGATCTTCTTGACGATATCGAGAAGGAACTTGGCATTTCCACCTGTCCCGTTAACTGGCCCATCGGATCTGGTAAGAACTTTAAGGGTGTCTACGACAGAAAGAGCCGCACCATAGTGACCTATTCGGATACACAGAAGGGTACCAAGGAAGGTCACACAGAGGTCGTATCTCTTGATGACAAAGAAGCTGCTCTTAAAGAGATCGGCAATGATGCTTTTGATAAGCTTGACGGTGAGATAGAGCTCCTTGATGGAGCAAGTGCGGAGTTTGACCTTGAAGAAGTACGTGCGGGAAAGCTTACACCCGTTTTCTTTGGTTCCGCTCTTACCAACTTTGGTGTTGAGATATTCCTGCAGCATTTCCTTGAGATGACCACCACACCTTTACCCCGTAAGTCAGAGGACGGTATGGTTGAGCCCACAGATGATTCTTTTTCCGCCTTTGTGTTTAAGATTCAGGCCAACATGAACAAGGCCCACAGGGACAGGATTGCATTCATGCGCATATGCTCCGGTAAATTCGAAGCAGACAAGGAAGTTAAGCACGTTCAGGGCGGAAGGACATTACGACTTTCACAGCCCCAGCAGATCATGGCGGACGAAAGAAAGATCCTTTCCGAAGCTTACGCAGGAGATATAATCGGTGTATTCGATCCCGGCATCTTTTCCATAGGAGATACGGTTTGTTCACCCTCTAAGGCAGTTAAGTTTGAAGGTATCCCTACCTTTGCGCCCGAGCATTTTGCAAGAGTCAGACAGATAGATACCATGAAACGTAAACAGTTCGTAAAGGGTATTTCGCAGATTGCGCAGGAAGGAGCCATTCAGATCTTCCAGGAGCTTAATTCGGGACTTGAAGAGATAATAGTGGGAGTAGTAGGCGTATTGCAGTTTGATGTCCTTAAATTCCGCTTGGAGAACGAATATAATGTAGAGATACGCTTAGAACCGCTTCCTTACGAGCACATCAGATGGATCGAGAAATCAGAGACCGATATTGCCAAGCTTACGGGAACATCCGACATGAAGAAGGTTACAGACCTTAAGGGACGTCCATTACTTTTGTTTGTTAATCCCTGGAGCATCGGCATGACCATAGAGCGTAACCCCGGACTTGAGCTTTCGGAATTTGCACGTAATTAAAGTAACAGAATAGACCATGAAAGACTTTGCAAGGCAGTTTCTGCCAGACAATAAAATAAAAACAGCATTCGGAGCGGCCCTGGCATTTATAATGCTGGCCGCCATGCTTATATTCGGAGTTGACGGCACCAAGCACATGATACTTGGGGCCGGTTTATGCATCGGAAGCGGTTATCTTATTTCCATGAGAAAATGGGATATACGGCTTTCTTTTGCAGTTTTCTTACTCTATCTTATCTTTGTTCCACAGAAGCTGTTTTACAGGATCGAGCTTCCCGTCAACACTATGGAATTCCTTCGCCATAATGCGATGATAGTGGCTGTTTTGACCATATATGTGCTTTATCTATTCTTTTTCGTGGTTTTCCAGAGGATCAATCTTTCCCTGGGGATCACCAGCCTGTTTCTGATGATATTTACTGCGGCGGAGTTTTATGTTTTTACTTTTCGCGGTCAGGCCATAAGCTTCTCTGATCTCTTTGCTGTCAGGACGGCTCTCATGGTAAGCGGAGAGTACGATTATCACCCTTCGGGAGAGCTTGTTTACAGCCTTTTGTGGTTTGTTTTCTTTGCATGTCTCGGATTTAAGATCAATCTGTCGCCAAAGACAGTTAAGGAGGTTATTGAGGACTATAAGCCTGTTCCCGTACATGTTGCGGGAAGCATTATAGCCACGGCGATCGTTATCATTTTCTTTGGCGCCATGCTTAAGACTCCGGTCCTTTTAAAGTTTGGCATCAATGACGAAGAATGGGCTGAGCATAATCTCTGTCATTTAAACAGCTGCCTTCTTTATCCTTTTGTTGAATACAGGGTGGGGCGCATTGACAAGCCCCGGGATTATTCAGAAGAACAGGTTATTGAAACCGGCAGACAGTACGCGGAAAGTTATGTTTCCGAAAATTGCGGTGCGACTATCCGCCCCAATATTATCCTCATTATGAATGAGGCTTTAAGCGATCCGAGGGTTCTTGGTGATTTCGAGGTTAATGAGCCCTATATGCCTTATCTTGACAGCCTTTTTGAAAAAGAAGGTGCAATCCGCGGAAATCTTTACATGCCGGTCCTTGGAGGCCTTACGGTAAACAGCGAGTTTGAGGCACTTACGGGAAATACCTGTTTCTTCCTTTCCTCAAGTTCCATACCTTATGAGACCCTTATTAAGAAGCAGATGCATTCCCTTGCTTCGGAGCTTAAAGAATGCGGTTATTATGCCATGGCAATGCATCCAAACAGCAGAGTTGCCTACAGCCGCGATAAGGTCTATAACCTCTTTGGATTTGACGAATTTGTTGATGTCAATGATTTTGAGACGCCTATAGAGATCGGTGCCGATAACTATATAACCGATGCGTGCAATTATAAGGAAATGATCGCCCGTTTCGAAAAAAGAGATAAGGATAAACCGCTGTTTCTTTTTGATGTGACCATACAGAACCACGGGCCTTACTGGAACAAGGGGCGAAGCACGAGAGTAACGAGAGTTAACGGCACAAGCGGGGAATTCGATAATCTTTACTGCCTTGAGGAAACATACCTTGATTCCATCCGTGAATCCGACAAGGCATTTAAGGAACTGGTGGAATATTTTGAAAGCGTGGATGAACCTACAATAATCTGCATGTTCGGTGATCATCAGGCTATTTTGTCCGATCAGTTTTACGAAGCCATCTACGCAGGAAGAGAACTGTCCGAAACGGAGAAAAAGCAGTTAAAATACAAGGTTCCCTATGTCATGGTGGCTAACTACGATGCGGGGCTTGAAAACTACGGCAGTTTCAGCGCCAATTATCTTGGGGCGGTGTTACTTGAGGAACTGGGGCTTCCCATGTCTGACTTCAGGGAATTCCAGCTCCAGGCCATGAAAGAATATCCCGTTATGTCTGCATGGCAGTTTTCGGGTGCTGGTTTCATTTCCCTTGATAAAAAAGAACATTCGGATGATACGATAATCGCGGATTACCGGATGTTTCAATACGATTCCATGTTTTCGGGTAAGGAAACCCAAAGTGTACATGTGCCCTAAGCAGGCTTGTATAAAATTCGGATTTCGTGCTATAATTAGTTTTCGGAGGATTTGTGATATGGATAATGAGAAAACAATCGACTGCGAAAGTTCAGTTAAGATAGCCAATGACGTGGTAGGAAAGATTGCCGCCATAGCTGCCCTTGAGGTAGAGGGCGTTTCCGCCATGGGTAACAATATAACAGCAGAGATACTTGGCAAGGTTGGCGCCAAGAATCTTATGAAGAACGTTAAGGTTGAGATCATTGACGGCAAGGTTGCCATAGCAGTAGCCATTACCGTTGATTACGGCGTAAGTCTTCCCGGGGTTTCCGGTGCCGTTCAGCTTAAGGTTAAGCAGGCAGTAGAGAATATGACAGGCCTTACGGTTAAGGGCGTGACAGTCAAGATTGCAGGAATATCTCTTGCAAGGAACAACTAAGGGGAATCAGATGAACAGAAGCAAGATCAGAGAAACTGTATTTAAACTTCTTTTTCGTGCGGAGTTTAATGATTTAAGCGAAATGCCCGAACAGACCGGATTGTTCTTTGAACTGGAAGATAAGGTGGACGAGCATCCTGTTTCAGACACAGATCAGGAATACATCAAAGCCAGGGAAACAGCCATTCTTGACAAGCTTCCCGAGATTGATCGTCTCATCAACGAGAAGGCCGAAGGGTGGAGTACATCCCGTATGGGTAAGACGGAGCTTGCCATTATCAGACTGGCTGTGTACGAGATTCTTTTTGATGATGATATTCCCGTATCAGTTGCCATTAACGAGGCGGTTGAGCTTGCCAAAAAGTATGGACAGGATAATTCCGGAACATTCGTAAACGGAGTGTTGGCTAAATTTGCAAAATAGTGTTTATTCCGTAAGCCAGGTTAATACATATATCAAGAATATGTTCGAGACGGACTATCTGCTTAAATCCCTTGAGGTTAAGGGGGAGATAAGCAATCTTAAGTACCATTCCTCCGGACATGTTTACTTCACTTTGAAGGATGCAACGTCAGCGATTCGCTGCGTGATGTTTAAAAGTCACGCGGCATCTCTGACTTTTTTGTTACAGGACGGTATGCAGGTGGTCGTTAAGGGCTCCTGCAGCGTCTACGAGCGGGACGGATCCTACCAGCTTTATGTGACGAGTGCGCAAAAAGAAGGCCTTGGTGATCTGTTCGTAAAGTTTGAAATGCTTAAAGAAAAGCTTTCCGAACTTGGAATGTTTGATGAAATGTACAAGCAGCCCATTCCAACCTTTGTTCGTACACTTGGAGTTGTAACTGCCCCCACGGGAGCGGCGGTCAGGGATATAATCAGAGTGTCAAAGAACCGAAATCCGGGGATACGGATCGTTCTTTTTCCGGCGATTGTACAGGGCCCGGAGGCCCCGGCCAGTATCGTTAAAGGGATTGAAACCCTTGAAAGGCGCGGCGTTGATGCCATAATTGTCGGTCGAGGCGGCGGTTCCATAGAGGATCTTTGGGGCTTTAACGATGAAACCGTGGCCCAGGCTATATTTGACTGCTCGGTACCCATAATCAGTGCGGTGGGGCACGAAACAGACTTTACCATCGCTGATTTTGTGGCCGATGTAAGAGCCGCCACACCATCCAATGCGGCTGAACTGGCGGTCTGCGATCTTAAGGTCTATGGGGACAGGCTTTCGGATCTGACGGATGAATGTACCAAAGCGATACAGAGGCGCATCGATGACAAAAGAGGAGAGTGCCTGAAGCTTAAGCGTGAGATTCAGCTTCTTTCTCCTTTAAACCGCTTATCGCAGAAGAAAGCAAAACTTGAATCCTTCACGGAAGATCTTAATGACATTATGGATCGCCGGATAGAGGATGCAAGGCGAAGAGTCAACTTAGACAGCGACAGCCTTACGGACCTTATGGATGATAAACTCAAGGATTTGCGTCACAGGCTGGAGGTCAGTGCGGGAAGGCTTCATGCGCTGTCACCTTTATCCAAGCTGGCGGGAGGTTTTTCTTTTATCACTCATGATGACAAGCCTCTTAAGAGCATAAAGGGGATCAAAGAAGGGGATAAACTTGACATAAGGCTTAAGGACGGGCGAATTAAAGCAGATGTGGAAGAAATTGAGCACATCACCGCACCGGATATATAAGTTACAAGGGGGGGAGATTATGGCAACAAAGAAAACAGAAAATACGGAAACCAAAACAGAAAAGAGATCCGTTGACGACATGCTTAACGAGCTTGCGGAAACCGTAGATAAGCTCGATGATGAGGATATTTCTCTTGAGGAAGCTTTCAAGCTCTACGAAAAGGGCATGAAGCTTGCCAAATCCTGCAACGAAGAGATCGATATAGTTGAAAAGAAGGTGCTTGAGATCACCAAAGACGGTGAGAAAGAATTCGAATAATTTTCCCTTGCATTTTCTTTTTGCATGTAGTATATTAACACCACGTCGCTTTCCGTCGTGGTGTTTTATCTTAAGAGTATCGAAAGGTTTCTTTCCTAATTCTCCACTTTAAAACATAAGCGTATTATGATAACATGATATTTGTTAAATCATATTCTTTTTCGGGTTAAGGCCCGTTAAACAAAGGAGATGAATTATTCATGGCATTCAATGATGAGCTTGAATCGAGAGTTGTTAAGGTAAATAATCTCTTGGAAGGAGTGCTTAAGATCGACACCGGCCTTGCAGAGCCTCTTATGGAGGTTATGCGATACAGCGTGTTTTCTCCCGGGAAGAGACTTCGTCCAATCATAATGGAGGAGACTGCGGCTCTTTTTGACCGTGATGCCAAGGAACTGCCTTATTTTATGGCTGCGCTGGAGCTTATACATTCCTATTCTCTGGTGCATGACGATATGCCTTGTATTGATAACGATGAGTTTCGTCGCGGACGCAAGACTACCCACGCCGAATATGGCGAGGATATGGCTCTTCTTGCGGGAGACGGACTCTTGAATTTTGCTTATGAGACTGCTGTAGCTGCTTTCAACGATACCCAGGATCCCGAGCTTGTGGCCCGCAGCATTCAGGTTCTTACCCGCAAAGCAGGTATTTTCGGAATGGTGGGCGGACAGTCTGTGGATGTAAGGAGTGCTCGTAAGGGTTCAGGCCTTTCCGAGAAGGAACTTCTTTACATGCACAAGAAGAAAACCGGTGCCCTCATCGAGGCTGCCATGATGATAGGTGGAATACTGGGCGGCGCTACCAGAGACGAGATTGAGGATTTAAAGGCTGCAGCACGTAACATCGGACTTGCTTTCCAGATAAGGGATGACATCCTTGATTCCGATGCGGATGTGAACAATTATGTGACCGTATACGGACTTGAGAAGGCGCAGGCGGACGTTTCGTCCTATTCGGCCGATGCGCTTAACATCATCAATTCCTTCGGACGAAAGAATCCCTTCCTCACGGATCTTATCGAGAGTTTGATCAATCGAGACAGGTAAGCAGATGTTACTGGACAGAATCACCAAAGAAAATGATATAAAGAAAATACCGGAAGAAGAATGGCCTGATCTCGCAGAGGAGATCAGAGAATTCCTCATTGATAAGATATCAAAGAGCGGTGGGCATCTTGCGTCAAATCTTGGCGCGGTTGAGCTTACCATGGCTCTTCATCTTACTTTTGAACTTCCTAAGGACAAGATAATCTGGGATGTGGGACATCAAAGCTATACCCACAAACTCTTGACAGGTCGTCGTGAAGGCTTTGATAACCTTCGTAAATTCGGCGGCATGGCAGGTTTCCCGAAGACCAAAGAAAGTCCCTGCGATCCCTTTAATACGGGTCACAGTTCCACTTCTTTGTCAGCAGGCCTCGGACTTGTTAAGGCCCGTGACATACAGGGCGGAGACAATTACGTGATCTCTGTCATCGGAGACGGATCCATGACAGGCGGTATGGCTTACGAAGCGCTTAACAACGCAGGCAAGCTTACCACCAACTATATCATGATCTTAAATGACAACGATATGTCCATTTCCGAGAACGTGGGCGGTCTTTCCAAGTATTTAAACAGCATCAGATCCAACGTGGGTTATCAGGATTTTAAATATGCGATCTACAAGGGCCTTCTCAGTATTCCCGGAGGCGACGGGATGATAAAGAGTTTACGTCGCGCCAAGAGTTCCGTTAAGAACCTCATGGTTCCGGGAATGTTTTTCGAGGACATGGGAGTTACATATCTCGGACCCGTTGACGGACATAATATCAAGGAGATAATACAGGCCTTAAATGATGCAAAGCGCATGAAGAAAGCCTGCCTTATACACGTAGTTACACAGAGGGGCATGGGATATCTTCCCGCTGTAAATCATCCCGCCAGATTCCACGGAACGGATCCTTTTGACGTGGAGACGGGTCTTCCTTTAAACCCCAAGGCAAAGCCCGGATACACCGATATCTTTTCAACGGTAATGGTCAAGCTTGGAGACAGAGACGATAAGGTTGTTGCGGTTACTGCCGCCATGGCGGAAGGAACAGGTCTTAAGCGTTTCAGAAATGCTTATCCCGATCGTTTTTTTGATGTGGGCATAGCGGAAGAGCATGCGGTTACTTTTGCGGCAGGACTTGCCGCAGGCGGGCTTAAGCCTGTTGTAGCCATTTATTCATCATTTTTGCAAAGAGCATATGACCAGATCCTGCACGATGTCTGCATACAGGGGCTTCCCGTTGTTTTTGCAATAGACAGAGCAGGTGTGGTGGGATCAGACGGCGAGACCCATCAGGGTATATTTGATATTTCTTTCCTTTCAAGTATTCCCGGGCTTACGATTATGGCGCCCAAGAACAAATGGGAATTGTCGGATATGCTTAAGTTCGCACTTACTCTTAATGCTCCGGTGGCCGTTAGATATCCCCGCGGTGAGGCTTATGACGGGCTTGAAGAGTTTAGAGCCCCCATAGAGCTTGGTAAGAGTGAGATAATATACAGGGAATCGGATATTGCCCTTGTGGCACTGGGATCCATGGTAAAGACCGCGGAAACCGTCAGGACGATGCTTAAGGATAAAGGATTTAACTGCACTCTTGTGAATGCAAGATTTGCCAAGCCTTCGGATATTGAGGGCTTAAGAGAACTTGCCGATGATCATTCACTCATAGTTACCATGGAGGAGAATGTAATTACCGGCGGATTTGGTGAACAGACCCGCGAATTAATGGCGGAAAACGGTATTTCCGCCGATGTTCTTACCATTGCCATTCCCGATGAGTACGTGGAACACGGTAATGTGGAACTGTTAAAGAAAGAGATCGGTATCGATGCCGATTCGATCTTTGAACGTATACTTGAAAGGTGTAAGGCACAGGGCACATGATATGAAAGAGAGACTTGATGTGCTGGTCACGGAGGCGGGTTTTGCCCCCTCTAGAGAGAAAGCAAAGGCCCTCATCATGAGCGGTAATGTCTTTGTAAACGGCCAGCGTGAAGATAAAGCAGGCTCCATGTTTGAGCGTGAAGGTCTGAACCTTACGGTTAAGGGCGGCGAATTAAAGTATGTAAGCCGCGGAGGCCTTAAGTTAGAGAAGGCGCTGAAGGTTTTCCCCATAAATCTTAGTGATGCCGTCTGCATGGATATCGGAGCCTCCACCGGCGGTTTTACAGACTGCATGCTTCAAAACGGCGCAAAGAAAGTATTCTCCATAGACGTGGGGCACGGTCAGCTTGACTGGAAGCTTCGTAACGACGAAAGAGTCGTCTGCATGGAGAAGACCAATTTCAGATACACGACTCCCGCTGACATAGGTGAGGAACCGGATTTTGCTTCGGTTGATGTTTCTTTTATCTCACTTTCAAAGATACTTGGTCCCGCATACGCCATAATAAGGGACGGGGCGAGGATGGTATGTCTTATCAAACCCCAGTTCGAGGCGGGGCGCGAGGAAGTGGGAAAGAAAGGCGTTGTCAGAGATAAGGCGGTGCATGTCAAGGTTATTAAGGCAGTGCGGGACTTTGCAATTCAAACCGGCTTTTCCATACTGGGTCTTGACAGTTCCCCCATCAAGGGACCTGAAGGCAATATAGAATATCTTCTTTTTATCGAAAAGAATGACCAAAAGACAAATGCAGTCGATGACGGGCTTGTAAATGAAACGGTTGAAGCGGCCCATCAGGAGCTTGACAGATAGGAGAGAGTATGAACAGATTTTTGATCCGTACCAATGAATCCAAGGATCCGGGACTTAAGGTTACCGCAAGCATTGAGGATTTTCTTGTATCAAGGGGCAAAGTTGTGGCTGTTGAATCCCTTGACGATGCCAAAATCTACGGAAAGGAGATCTCGGCAGTATTTGAAGAAGGAGAGCGTCCCGACGCGGTCATCGTTCTTGGCGGCGACGGAACAATGTTACGATCCGCAAGAGATTTCGTGGAAGAGGGAGTACCGCTTCTCGGTATCAATTTAGGCGGTCTCGGTTATCTTGCGGAAGTTGATAAGGACGGAATTTTCCCCGCACTTGAAAGACTCTGCGAAGGGGATTTCTTTATCGAAGAAAGAATGATGCTTGAAGGAAGCATCATCCGCGGCAAGGCTCCTGTCAACAGGGCTCTTGCGTTAAATGATATTTCAGTTCTTAAATCACAGCCCTTCAGAGCCATCAATTTTGATGTATATGTTAACGGCCAGTTCTTAAAGGCTTATTCGGCTGACG
Source organism: Lachnospiraceae bacterium (assembly GCA_024695575.1). Taxonomy (GTDB): domain Bacteria; phylum Bacillota; class Clostridia; order Lachnospirales; family Lachnospiraceae; genus UBA1258. The sequence continues at coordinate 13,004 of JAILHY010000138.1, read as the reverse complement.
GCGTGGTCATTTCGACTCCCACCGGTTCAACGGGTTACAATCTCTCCGCTGGGGGCCCTATCGTAGAGCCCGGAGCAGAGCTTTTGGTACTTACTCCCGTGTGCCCTCATACCATGAATTCCCGCAGCATAATCCTTTCTGCGGAGGATGAGGTACTTATCGAGATAAGAGATGCCAAGAACGGCGGTGAACAGCTTGCTTTTGCAATGTCAGACGGCGCTTCCCACTTCGAACTTAAGACAGGGGACGGATTTGTTATGAGAAGGAGCGACAAGCGGACCAGGATCATCAAACTTAACCGCGAGAGCTTCCTTGAAGTACTTAAGACCAAGATGAGCTGATCATGAAGAATTCAACGCAACAGCAACTTATCGACCTGATCGATAAATACGCGATAGCCACCCAGGAAGAGCTCTGCAGAAGGCTTAGGGAAGAAGGCTTCAATGTAACGCAGGCTACGGTTTCAAGAGATATACGCACCCTTAAGGTCTACAAAAAGGCCGGCGCTCACGGCGGGCAGTGTTATGCCGTTGACAAGGAATCGGGAAACGGCCTGGATGAAAAGTATTTAAGGGTCTTAAGAGACGGTTTTGTGTCTATGGACATGGCCCAGAACATTCTGGTGATCAAAACGGTCTCGGGCATGGCTATGGCCGTTGCTGCGGCTGTTGACGCCCTTAAATTCAAGGAGATCGTCGGAACCATTGCGGGCGACGATACCATTATGATGGCTGTACGGACAGTTGATGATACCAGGGCCGTCATGAAAAAGATCAGCAATCTAATTACAGGATAATACGGACGAAGGTTATATGTTAGAAAGTATTCATGTTAAAAACCTCGCTCTTATCGAAGAGAGCAAGATCGAATTCGGGAAGGGCCTTAATATCCTGACGGGTGAGACCGGTGCAGGTAAATCCGTTCTTCTTACCTCGGTAAATCTTGCTCTGGGGGCAAGAGCCGACAAGGATATGATAAGGGCCGGTTCCGATGAAGCTTATGTCTCAATAAGCTTCTCCAAGGACCAGGAGGCCGAGGCACTCTTAGATTCGTGGGATATCCCCATTGATGATTCCATCGTTATTTCACGTAAGATAACAGCAGGAAAGAACGTATTCAAGATAAACGGCGAGATCGCCAATGCCCGCCAGGTGAAGGCTCTTGCGGACATTCTTATCGATATTCACGGGCAGCACGAGCATCAGTCTCTTTTGAACAATGTTCGTCAGTTAAGCATGCTCGACGAGTACGGCGGTTCCGAGGTTAAGAGTCAGATCTCTCTTGTAAAAGAAGCTTCTGAAAGCCTCAATAAAGTTAAGCGTGAGCTTGATGAACTGACAGAGCTTTCAAGAGGCAGAGAGCGGGAGATAGGCTTACTTAGATACGAGATAGACGAGATAGAAAACGCAAATCTTAAAGCGGGTGAAGACGATGAGCTTGAGATAAAGTATCGCAGAATGGTTGAAAGCGGCAAGCTTATCGAACTATTAAGCGAAGCTCAGAACCTTACTGGCGGTGACTCGGAAGGCTCAGCCGGTTCCCTTGTATCAAGGGCGGTTCAGTGCGTGAATAAAGCCAAAACTTACGACGAGTCGCTTGAATCCATTGGAGAGAACCTTATTCAGGCGGAAGCTTTCCTTGGCGATTTTGTGATCGCTCTTTCCGAATATATGTCGGATCTTGAGTTCTCCGAGGAAGAGTTTAACGAGACGGAAGAGAGGCTTAATCTTGTTAATTCCCTTAAGAGCAGGTTTGGTAACTCCATAGAGGAGATTCTTTCCTACAGGGATGAAAAGGCCGCCGAGCTTGATAAGCTTGAGCATATATCGGAATATACGGAGAATCTGTCAAAGGAATTTGCGAAGCTTAAAGCAGACTATGAGGACAAGGCCTCAAAGCTTACCGATATCAGAAAGATAGTTTCAACCAAGTTTTCAAAAGAGCTGATAGCTGAGCTTAAAGAGCTTTCTTTTCCCAATGTGGTTTTCGAAGTTAAGATAGAACCGGACAAAACAGTGGTTTCCTCAAACGGGTGGGATTCCTGCGAGTTTATGATATCCGCCAATCCCGGAGAACCCGTCAAACCCATGAAAAACGTATCAAGCGGCGGTGAACTTTCAAGGATCATGCTTGGTATTAAGACCATCCTTGCAGAGAGTGACGGTATCGATTCTCTTATTTTTGACGAGATAGATGCAGGTATTTCGGGACGTACGGCCTGGGCGGTTTCGGGCGAGTTAAGCAGATTGTCCCTCAAGCATCAGATCATAGCAATAACGCATCTTGCGCAGATCGCAGCCATGGCCGACGAGCACTACGAGATATCAAAGAGCGTTTCGGCGGGTAAGACCCACACAAGCATCCTTCATCTTGACAAAGAAGGCGAGATAAAGGAAATAGCCCGTTTGATAGGAACGGACGAACCGGGTGAAGCAACCCTTATTAATGCCAGAGAATTAAAGGACAAAGCAAATGCAGAAAAGAGCAGACGGAAACAGAATAAGTAAATTACTGTTTGCAGGGGGACTGTGCCTTTATTTTCTGCTGCTTTTGTACCTGTTTATGTGTGAACTTACCGTTTATCCCACGGATCCTTCCTTCAGATTTGAATCGGACACCTACGTCCACGTTAAGTTTGCGGTGGAAGACGGGTATTTCTACAGTTTAAGTTCCTTTGTTTATTATCTTCTTTACAAGCTTCCCTTCGGAACATGGCTGATTGCGGGATTTCTTTCGCTTTCGGTAGTCGCAGCAATTCCGCTTACCAAGCGGCTTCTTAAGGTTGTGGCGGATGATATGCCGGAGTGGGTAGCGGATGTTGCTTCTTTTTCACTTAATTTCGTAATGGGATTCTATATTCCGGTAGTAAACAGGCAGCATTACATTGGGTGGCAGAATGCCAATATGTGGCACAATTCCACATATATCCTTATGAAGACCTGCGCTGTGGTTACAATGATCGTATTTGTTAAGCTTTACAGGGAATACAGTGAGAAGATCGACTTTCGAGGCTGGATCTTCTATACTTTGTTACTTGCCGTGACAACAGCTTTTAAGCCAAGCTTTTTTACGGTGTTTGCACCGACCCTTGCCATTATGCTCCTTGTGGATCTTTGCAGTAAGCGTGCCGGGTTTTCGCGTGTGTTTATTATGGCTTTGTCGGTGGTGCCTTCTTTTGGCGTAATGATCGCGGAAAGCCTTGCGCTTTTTGATTCGGGAGAGTCAAAGATGGTCATAGCACCCTTTAAGGCTTTCTTTGAAAGAGGAGATCATCCCAAGGCTTCTCTTTTGATCTCGCCTCTTTTTATCATTTTGGTAATCATCCTGTGCTTTAATCGGATTAAAAGTGACAGACTGTATTTTGACGGATTATTGTTTCTTGTTATCGGATTTACGGAAACCGCGCTTATTGCGGAAACCGGAGCAAGGGGCAGCGACGGAAACTTTATGTGGGGCTATTCCATCGCGCTGTTTTTCGCCTTTACGGTTTCTTTTTACAGGCTGTGGCAAAGCTTTAAGGCCAAAGAAATCAAAACCCGGATGTTCACAGGATGTATGGCGGTATTTTCGTGGCACGTGATATCGGGATTGTGGCATTTTCTTCTTTTACTTCAAGGATTTACATATTTTAAGTGATTGGATATAATAATAGTTAGACATTTGCGCATCGGAGGATGTAATTGTGAAGAAAATTCTTTTCGTTTCATCAGAGGGCGTTCCATTCATCAAAACAGGCGGGCTTGCAGACGTTGTCGGATCTCTCCCCAAGTGCATCGACAAGAAATACTTTGATGTCCGCGTTTTTCTTCCCAAGTATGCCTGCATGAGGCAGGAAATCAAGGACAAAATGAAGTATGTGACCCATTTTTACATGGATTTCAACTGGAAGAACGAATATGTGGGCGTGCTCACGGCCAAGTCTGACGGAGTTACATATTATTTCATTGACAGCGAGTATTATTTCAGCGGGTACAAGCCTTACGGCGATTCACCCCTTTTCGAGATAGAGAAGTTTGCTTATTTTTCAAAGGCAGTGCTTTCCGCACTTCCTCTTATCGATTTCAGGCCCGACGTGATCCATTGCCACGACTGGCAGACAGGTCTTGTTCCGGTATATCTTAAAGAACGTTTTCAGGGCTCTGATTTCTATCGGGGCATCAAGTGCATCATGACGATCCACAACCTTAAATTCCAAGGTAAATGGGGCGTTAAGGATGTTAAGAGCATTACGGGACTTTCTGATTATTTCTTCACAAGTGACAAGCTTGAATCCTACAAGGATGCTAACCTCTTAAAGGGTGGTCTTGTTTACGCTGATGCCATCACCACCGTCAGCGCGACCTATGCCCAGGAGATAATGACGGATTTCTACGGAGAGGGGCTTAACGGCCTTTTGTCAGCCCGTGCCAACGATCTTCGCGGTATTGTTAACGGAATTGATTACGATGAGTATAATCCTGCCAAGGATAAGGCTCTCAAATATCCCTTTGATGCGGTTACTTTCCGCAAGGAAAAGCAAAAGAACAAAACAGCCCTACAGGCAGAACTTGGTCTCTCCGTTAACCCTAAGACCATGATGATCTCCATTATATCCAGACTTACGGATCAGAAAGGCCTTGATCTTGTGGCGTATATGATGGACGAACTTTGTCAGGATAACCTGCAGATCGTTGTTGTTGGAACAGGCGAAGAGCGCTACGAGAACATGTTCAGACACTTTGCATGGAAATATCCCGACAAGGTATCCGCTAACATCTATTATTCCGAGGATCTTGCACACAGAGTATACGCAAGCTCCGATGCATTTCTTATGCCTTCGCTGTTTGAGCCATGCGGCTTGAGCCAGCTGATCGCATTAAGATACGGAACTGTTCCCATTGTAAGAGAGACAGGCGGTCTTAAGGACACTGTTGAACCTTACAACGAATTTGAAAATAAAGGTACGGGATTTTCTTTTGCCAATTATAATGCACACGAAATGCTCTATTGTATCCGCAACGCTGAGCGTATCTACTACGACAAGAAGCGCGAGTGGAACAAGATCGTGGACAGAGCCATGGCGGAGGACTTCTCATGGCACAAGAGCGCACTTAAATATCAGGAGATGTACGACTGGCTGATAGGGTAGACCCCAAGGCGCAGATAGTATTTAACAGGATTATGGCATTTGACGGAATAACGGTGAGGGCTCTTAAGTCGGAACTGTCGGACAAGCTTACGGGTCTTCGCATAGTCAAGATCGCACAGCCCGAAAGCGACGAGCTTCTTTTGACTTTAAAGGGTAACAGCACCCAGTACAGATTATTATTGAGCGCCAATGCATCATTGCCGCTTGTATATATTACGGAAAATAACAAGCAGGGGCCCGAAAGAGCCCCTGGTTTTTGTATGCTCTTAAGGAAGCACCTTTCAAACGCAAGGCTCCTTGAGATCACGCAGCCGGGGTTCGAACGTGTCCTTCTTTTTAAACTTGAGCATCTGGACGAAATGGGAGATCTTTGCCGCAAGTATCTGATAGTGGAGCTTATGGGCAAGTACTCAAACATCATTTTCACGGATGAGGAGTTCGTCATTATCGATGCTATCAAGCGTGTAAGCCACAATATGAGTTCCGTAAGAGAGGTTCTTTCGGGACGACAGTGGTTTATCCCGGGATCCGATATCAAAAAGAACGGGTCAGAGGTCATCTTTGAAGAGTTTAAGGAACTCATATCCGGTGCCCATGCGCCGGTGCGAAAGGCAATCTATACAGGGTTCGAAGGCGTTTCTCCAACACTTGCTTCGGAATTATGCTTTAGGGCCGGAATCGATTCGGATATGTCAACGTCAGCATTGTCCGATGCGGATATCAAGGCCCTTTGGGATAAGTTCAGCGGGTTTTACAGGGAAATCTCTGAAGGCACGTTTGCTCCCGAGATAGTGTATGACGGACGAAAACCCGTGGAATTCGGGGCATTTTCTTTGTCCATGTACGGTGAGCTAAAGGCGGTACGGTTTGAAGGCATGAGCGAGACCCTTGAAACCTTCTATCGCGACAAGAGTCTTGTGGTTCGGATCCAGCAGAAATCATCGGATCTTCGTAAGATAACCGCCAATTGTCTTGAACGCCTAGTGAAGAAGGCAGACCTTCAGAAAAAGCAGCTTGAAGACACGCAGAAGCGTGACATTTACAAGGTTTACGGGGAACTTATAAATGCCTACGGCTACAACGTGCCGGAGGGTGCCAAGTCTTTCGAAGCCCTTAATTACTATACTAACGAAACCATTACAATTCCTCTTGATCCCATGTTATCGGTCAAGGAGAACGGAAAGAAATACTTTGACAAGTACGTGAAACTTAAGCGTACAGCCGAGAACCTGACGGAAATATTAAAGGAAGTGGAGTCGGAGACCGAGCATCTTAAATCTGTCATCACGAGCCTTGATCTTTGCGAGAACGAAGAGGATCTTTCGGAGATTAAGGAAGAGATGTACAGGGCGGGCTTTATCAAATCAAGGCCTGAGGGCGTAAACGGCCGCCAGAAGAAACGGAACGAATCAAAGCCCCTTCACTTTGTTTCATCCGACGGATTTGAAATTTACGTTGGAAAGAACAATTTCCAGAATGACAGGCTTACCTTTGAATTTGCCAACGGCAACGACTGGTGGTTCCACGCCAAGCACATGCACGGATCCCACGTGATACTTAAGTGCGGTATCGGTGAGATCCCGGATAGAGCCTTCGAGGAAGCTGCAAGGTACGCAGCACTTTATTCCGAGGGCAGGGATTCCTCCAAGGTCGAGGTTGATTACACACTTAAAAAGAACGTTAAGAAACCTGCGGGGGCAAATCCAGGTTTTGTGGTTTATTACACCAATTATTCCATGGTGGTGGATCTAAGCTAAGTGTTGACTAATTTGCCCTTTTTTCCTATAATTTACATGATATGTAACGATACTTTAGGTAAGCTTGCATACACTATATTCACGGGGTATAAAGCATGATTAAAAGTATGACCGGTTTCGGACGCAGCGAATATGCGGACGCTAACCGCAAGTTCACTGTGGAGATCAAGTCCGTTAACCACAGATATCTTGATATGACCATCAAGATGCCCAAGAAACTCAACTTTTTCGAAGCGGCCATCAGAAACGAACTTAAGAATTATATCCAGCGCGGTAAGGTCGATATCTTCATTACTTACGAGGATTACACTGACAGAGGCGCTTCCGTTAAATACAACAAGGATATAGCTGCTGAGTATCTTAAATATCTTAAGCAGATGTCGGAAGATTTTTCTTTGGACTGCGATGTGAGAGTATCGACTCTTGCAAGACTTCCCGAGGTCTTCGACATGGAGGATATGGAGATTGACGAGGAAGCCATCTGGGAAGGCCTCAAGAAGGCTTTAGACGAGGCTAGCGAGCATTTCGTTGAGTTCCGTATCAAAGAAGGTGAGAATCTTAAGAACGACCTTATAGGCAAGCTTGACGGCATGCTTAAGAACGTTCAGTACATAAAGGACAGAGCTCCGGCTATTATTGAGGAGTACAAGGCAGGCCTTCGTGCCAAGATCGAAGAGATGCTCGGAGACACCAAGGTTGACGAAGGAAGACTGCTTACAGAGGTTACGATCTTTGCTGACAGAGTTTGCGTGGATGAGGAGATCGTCAGACTCACAAGCCATATCGAAGCTACCAAGAAGGCACTTACGGATGGCGGAAGCATAGGACGAAAGCTTGATTTCATTGCACAGGAGATGAACAGGGAAGCAAACACCATTCTCTCTAAGGCTAACGACCTTGCGACCAGCGACATTGCCATTGACCTTAAGACCGAGATTGAAAAAGTAAGGGAGCAGATTCAGAACATTGAGTAACAAAGAAGGTATCTTAATCGTTATATCGGGTTTCTCAGGCGCAGGTAAGGGAACGCTCATGAAACGTCTCCTTTCCGACTATGATGAGTTTGCGCTCAGCATTTCCATGACCAGTCGGGGCATGAGAGAGGGCGAAGAGAACGGCCGTGAATATTTCTTTGTCACCAGAGAAGAGTTCGAGCAGGCTATCGAAGAAGATAAGCTTCTTGAGCATGCGGAGTATTGCGGCAACTACTACGGTACTCCCAAGGCCTATGTTGAGGATAAGCTCAAAGAAGGTAAGAACGTGATCCTCGAGATCGAAGTTCAGGGCGCCATGCAGATACGTAAGAAGTTCCCCAGGGCCCTTCTTTTGTATGTAACGCCTCCTTCAATCGCGGAGCTTGAACGCAGATTAAAGGCCCGTGGCACCGAAACGGACGAGGTAATAGCCCGTCGCCTTGCTCAGGCCAAGAACGAAGTCAACTACATTCACGATTATGATTATTTAGTTATTAATGATAATCTTGACGAATGCGTAAAAGAAATGTATGGTATTACATGTGCTTCTGTATTTGAGATCAAGAGACAGAACGAAATGATCTCGGAACTGAAGACGGAACTTGCAGAGCTTAAATTTTAGTTTTTCATAGGTAAAGGAGATATCATGTTACATCCCTCATATTCTGATTTAATGAAAGTTGTTAATGCGGACTGTGAACCCGGCGAGGCTAAGATCGTTAACTCCCGTTATTCCATAGTTATGGCTACAAGCCGCAGAGCACGCCAGATCATCGGCGGTGACGATCCCTACATTCAGACTAACGACAAGAAGCCTTTAAGCATTGCCGTAGACGAGCTGAATCAGGGCAAAATCAAGATCATAAGCGATGAGGAAGACTAAGCATTTACTATATCGGTAAATTGTTGAGGGAATACCGAAAGGTGTTCCCTTTTTAAAAATTCGGACAAGGATCATTGATTTGAAAATACTTTTTGTTTCGCTGGGGTGTGATAAGAACCTGGTCGATTCCGAAATGATGCTCGGAAAGCTTTCGGAAGCGGGACACAGCGTTGTTGAGTCGGAAACAGATGCAGACGCCGTGGTTGTAAACACCTGCAGCTTCATAAACGATGCCAAACAGGAAAGCATCAATACCCTTATCGAAATGGGTGAACTTCGTAAGGAAGGCAAGATCAAGGCGCTTATTGCAACAGGCTGCCTTGCTCAAAGGTATACTGCCGAGATACGTGAGTCTATCCCGGAGGTAGATGCCGTTGTCGGCACCATGGCTATCGATGAGATAGTTAATGCCCTTGATTCCGTTATTAAGGGCGAAAGAAAAGATTATATCAAGGACGTGAGCGGGGCACTTGTCTACGGACAGAAACGTCTCGTGACCACTCCCGGGCACTACGAATTCCTTAAGATAGCAGAGGGCTGTAACAAGTTCTGTACTTACTGCATTATTCCCAAGTTAAGAGGCACTTACCGAAGCGTTCCCATGGATGTTCTGGTAAAAGAAGCCGAAGATCTTGTAAGCCGCGGAGTCAAGGAACTTATCCTCGTAGCTCAGGAGACTACGGTTTACGGCATCGATCTATACGGATCAAAGTCGCTTCACGTTCTTTTAAATAAACTTTCAAAGATACCGGGGCTTGTGACCATAAGGGTCCAGTATATGTACCCTGAGGAGATCACGGACGAACTTATAAACGAAATGCGGGATAACCCCAAGGTGGCTCACTATATCGACATGCCGATACAGAGCGCCAGCGACAGAGTTCTTAAGAAAATGGGACGTAAGACCAACAAAGCCGAGCTTACCGCTCTTATTGCAAAGATACGCGCGTCCATACCGGATATCTGTTTAAGGACTACCCTTATAGCTGGATTCCCCGGGGAAACGGATCATGATTTCAGAGAGACCCTGGACTTTGTTAAAGAGATTAAGTTTGACAGGCTCGGTGTGTTTGCTTATTCCAGAGAGGAAAACACGGTGGCTGCCACCATGCGTGGCCAGGTACCCGAGTTTAAAAAGAAATATCGTCGTAACAGGATAATGTCCGCTCAGAGAAAGATCGCATTTGAAAAGGCGAAGAGCGAGATCGGCCGAAAGGTCCGTGTAATGGTTGAAGGCGCGATTCCGGAGGAAGGTGCTTATGTGTGCAGAACATATAAGGACGCACCGGGAGTGGACGGATATCTTTTCCTTGAAACCGACCGGGAGTTAATGACCGGTGATATAGTGCCCGTTAAGATAACAGGAGCACGAGAATATGACTTATTGGGGGTAATTGACGATGAACTTGCCTAACAAACTTACAATGCTTCGCGTGATCATGATTCCGGTGTTCGTTTTCTTTATACTGGCCGGATTCATACCTTACAACAATTACATAGCACTTGGTATTTTTATTCTGGCGTCCCTTACAGACCTTCTGGACGGTAAGATCGCCAGAGCCAAGAATCTTGTGACCAACTTCGGTAAATTCATGGATCCTCTGGCAGATAAGCTCCTGGTTATCACAGCGCTGCTTTGTCTCCTTGTGGTTGATAACGGCACCAGGATCTGTGATAATCAGATACTTGCGTTGGTCGCTATTCTCGTTATAGTTGCGAGAGAGTTTATTATAAGCGGATTCAGACTGGTGGCAAGCGATGCGGGAATAGTAATAGCTGCATCTATGTGGGGCAAGTTTAAGACCGCCACAACCATGGTAGCCATCTGTTTTATGATAGTGGTAAAGGACCTGTCCGCATTCCTTCCTTTCCTTAAGGAAGTTACGCTGGTTCTTTTCTGGATATCCGTAACCCTTACCATAGTGTCACTTGTTGATTACCTTGGAAAGAACATTCATGTTATTACGGATATGGGAGATAAAAAGGCTTCAAATCCCACTTCGGCGCCTGTTTCCGAGTCCGTAACAGACAATCAGCAGAATATATAATAACAGGAGATATTATAAAATTGAGCAATAATAAGACAACTAGCGAAATTATTGCTGACGAATCCGAAAGCTTAGAGAAGGCTGTTATCGACCTTGTTCGTGACAAAGGCCTTAAGATCATGACCGTTGAATCCTGTACGGGAGGAATGGTTGTTTCACGTCTTGTTAATGTGCCCGGGGCTTCGGACGTTCTTGAATGTTCTCTTGTTACTTACTGTGACGAGGCAAAAGCAAAGCTTTTAAACGTTAATCCGGATACCCTTTCAAAATACACTGCAGTGAGTGCAGAGACCGCAGAGGAAATGGTTAAGGGTCCGGCAGTATGGAATGCCGATGTTATCATCGGAGTCACGGGGTATGCAAGCCCTTGTGAGGATGATTCCAAATCGGGACTTGTATATATTGCGTGCAACGTTTGCGGGGATATAACGGTGAAGGAATTCAAGTTTTCCGGCAGCCGCGAAGAAGTGCGTAAAGCTGCTGCAACGCAGGCTTTAATCCTTGCAAAAAGCTGTATTTACGGGCATTTTTCAAAGTGACACGCTTTAATCCCTTGTAAAGACTGAAGGTAATGTTTCATTAATTATAATTTGTAAAATAGGTTTATGGCAGATTCAAAATCCAAAGCAAGTAGCATATCAATGAAACGCAGGAAAGACGAAACTCCTGTTTATATGCTTGAAATAAAAAAGAATGTACCAAAGAACCCCATAGTTAAGCTCTATCAGCAGAAGCTTACCTATGAGGATAAGTTTAAGCTGGGAATTCTTACGTATCCCGAATATGTCCAGTGGCAACAGGAGCTGGCGGAAGAGGAAGCGGCAAAGAATGCCGAAAGCGAAGGCTCCACATTCTGGAGTGCGGACGGCGGTAACCGTGATAACATTTCAAATGCCGATTACAATGATTTCCTTGCTCAGAACGGAATAGATGTAAGCAACAGAAACAGCGTCGACTTTGACAGCTTAAAGAGCCAGTTTAATGATTAAGGATTGTTGAAGCAAATATCGATCCAACCGACTTGACTATGAAAATCACCTTGTGTATCATAAACAGGGTGATTTTTTATGGATAATCTTATTGAACGGGGTATGCTGTTTGACTTTTACGGCGACCTTTTAACGGAACATCAGCAGAAAATCTATTCAGCAGTTGTCTTTGATGACCTGTCTCTTGGGGAGATCTCCGAGGAAACGGGTGTAAGCCGTCAGGGAATCTATGACATAATCAAGCGCTGCGATAAGATCCTTGAAGGATACGAGGACAAACTGGGCCTGGTGGACAAGTTTCGTAATATAAAAGGAAAGATTTCAAAGATCGACGAATCTGTTCAGGCCGAGCAGGGTCTGTCAGAGTCATTTAAAGAAAGAATTCGTACCGAACTTAAGGACCTTTTGGATATGATCTGACGGGTTTCTTTTGCATATTAATATCTGTCAAGTAAAAATACTTGACAACAGTAAACACCTTGTGTATTATAAGCAAGGTGCTTTTTGTTGGAGGTTTTATGGCTTTCGAAAGTTTAACCGAGAAACTTCAGAATGTATTTAAGGCCTTAAAGGGTAAGGGACGCCTCACCGAGGAGGATGTCAAGGCTGCTCTTAAGGACGTTAAGATGGCTCTTCTGGAAGCCGACGTTAACTTTAAAGTGGTTAAACAGTTTATCGGAAGTGTTCAGGAACGGGCTGTGGGCCAGGATGTTATGGAAGGACTCAATCCCGGCCAGATGATCGTTAAGATCGTCAACGAGGAACTGACCAACATCATGGGCTCCGAGGTTACGGATATCACATTCCGTCCCGGTAAGGAAGTTACGGTCTACATGCTTGCGGGTCTTCAGGGTGCAGGTAAAACAACCGCAGCCGCCAAGCTTGCCAAGCGCCTCAAATTAAAAAGTAAGAAATCCCTACTGGTTGCATGCGATATTTACAGACCCGCGGCCATCGATCAGTTAAAGCGTAACGGTGAGAAGGCTGAGACAGAGGTTTTTGAACTCGGTACGGATGTTAAGCCTGCCGAGATAGCAAGACAGGGTTACGAATACGCCGTTAAGAACGGTTTTAACGTAGTTATCATTGATACTGCGGGCCGTTTGCATATAGATGAGTCCATGATGGATGAGCTCAAAGAGATCAAATCCGTTGTGGATGTACATGAAACCATTTTGGTAGTCGATGCCATGACCGGTCAGGATGCGGTCAACGTAGCCGAAGA
>JAILHY010000128.1 GCA_024695575.1 Lachnospiraceae bacterium | reverse complement strand
AGATGATTTTAGTACTGACAAGCTTAATCTGACTTATGATGCCAGCTCTGCTGTGGCAAAATACAATAAGAACAGTTCAACTTACGGATATAATGCGTTAACCTATATTCTTAAGACGATCACAGATACCAATTCCGGCCTTACTGTAGCTGACACCAAAGATGGTAAGTCTACCGCTACCAAAGAAGAAAAGGTTGTTTCTACCACAACCATGCGTGAAGAGGGCAAGACTTTCATTGAGCAGCGTAATGATAACCTTTACACCGGTAACATTATTGCTTCTTCTTCCAAGGATCTTACAGATTACACTGTAGACAATAGTAAGATGGCCGCTTCTTTTGGTGCTGTTGCAGGCGAGAATAGCAAGGTTACTGTTAAGGTTAAAGATGGCAATACTACAGTTTCAGACTTTAATGAGAAGGTTGAGGCTGCAAAGGCTACCATCGCTGAATACGATCGTGTTATCGGCGACATCGATGACGCGGATGCAGCAATCGAGAAGGCTAAAACAGATATTGATAATATCAAGGATAAGATCAATCAGCTTTCCAAGTACGGAGATTACACCAAGAAAGAATTGGATGGCTGGAGAGCATCTATCAAGGAGGCTCAGGAAGTTCTTTCAGCTGCAACAGGTAAGAAGGCTGATCTTGATACGAAACTTAAAAATCTTAATAAAGAGATCGATCAGAGAATAAAGGATCTTACACAGGCTAACGCTGCTGCAGCTACCGCAGCCAAGAACGCCGAGAACGCCATCAAGACTGCCGAAACTGCCAAGACAACAGCTCAGCAGAAGGTTGTTGAAGGAAAGAGCAATTTAAATACAGCTAAGGAAGCTAAGAAAGCCGCTGAAGAAAAGAAAGCCGCTGAAGAAGCTGCAAAGAAGGCTGAAGAAGCAGCAAAGAAGGCCGAAGAAGAGAAGAAAGCAGCTGAAGAAGCAGCAAAGAAGGCCGAAGAAGAGAAGAAGGCAGCAGAAGAGAAGAAAGCCGCTGAAGAGAAGAAAGCTGCAGAAGAAAAGGCAGCTGAAGAAGAGAAGAAAGCAGCAGAAGAGAAGGTAGCTGAAGAAGAGAAGAAAGCCGCTGAAGAAAAGAAAGCTGCTGAAGAAGCTGAAAAGAAGGCTGAAGAAGAAAAGAAGACTGCTGAAGAGCAGAAGAATTCTGAAGAAACAACAAAGGATCAGGAGAACAGAACTCCGGCAAAACCTCAGCCTGCAGATAATAACGCACCTGCAGTAACACCTGCTCCTGCGACAGAGACTCCTGCATCTCCTGCACCTGCACCTTCACAGGTTGTGATCAACGATGATGTGGTTCCTACCGCACCCGCTCCTGCAACCGAGAATGCTGTCGCAAGTGATGATGCTGTAGCAGATAACCGGGCTGTACAGAACAATGATCAGGCTGAACAGAATAATGATCAGGCTGAACAGAATAATGATCAGGCTGTACAGAACAATGATCAGACCGCACAGAATGGCGAAGGTTCACAGACCGGCAATCAGACTTCTCAGACCCTCGAGATCGAAGAAGAAGGCACGGCCAAGGCTCCAGCTCCTACGACCGAGATCGAAGATGAAGGCCCTGCAAAGGCTGCAACCGCTGATATTGCCGATGAGGATACTCCCGGTGCGGCTCTTCCCGAGACAGCTCAGATGAGCTGGTGGTGGTTACTGGTTGTTGTTGCTCTTGGTTCCACCGGTGCTGAGCTCTATCACCGTCATCTTGCCAAGAAGGTAGCTTCAAAGCTCGTTCCCAAGGATAAGAAGTAAAAAGCAACTTAATTCATAAGTTCATAAATGGCCTTCCCGATGGGGAAGGCCATTTCAGTCTTAAGATTTTTTTCTCTCGACCCGGAGTCGTATCTGCTATATAATAAAATGATGGTTTTGGGTCAGGAGTCAGGTATGAATGTTGATTTTGTTTCTTTAAAAAGAAACTATGAATTATATAAAGCGGAATACGACGAGGCGGTTAAGCGTGCTGTTGAGAGCGGCTGGTACATACTCGGCAAGGAGCTTGAGAGCTTCGAGGCGGAGTTTGCGGCTTACCTTGGAGTGAAGCACTGCATCGGCGTTAATTCGGGAACTGACGCATTGATCCTTTCGGTTCGGGCTCTCGGAATAGGACCCGGGGATGAAGTCATTGTTCCTGCGGGAGCCTACATAGCTTCAATACTCGGAGTTACGGAGAACGGAGCTACCCCCGTTTATGTTGATTCGGACGAGTTTCATCTGATAGATGTTTCAAAGATCGAAGCTGCCATCACCCCCCGTACCAAAGCAATTCTTCCCGTTCACATGTACGGTCAGGCAAGCAATATGGCAGTCATTGCCGATGTTGCAAAGCGTCACGGCTTAAGGGTAATTGAAGACTGCGCTCAGTGCCACGGTTCCACGTGGGACGGCAAGCTCACAGGAACATGGGGAGATATAGGGTGCTTTAGTTTCTACCCTACCAAGCCTCTTGGGGCATTTGGTGACGGCGGAGCGCTTGTAACAGACGACGATGAGCTTGCGGATAAATTAAGGCTTCTTCGGAATTACGGCAGCAGAGTTAAGTATCGCAACGAGATAGTGGGCGTCAACACAAGGCTTGACGAGCTACAGTCTGCGATCCTCAAGGTGGGACTTAAACACATTACGGATACTAACCGTGCCAGGGCAGAGATTGCAGACATATATTTAAACGGTATCAACAATCCTGCAATAGAGCTTCCCAAGGTGGCTTCGGGAGCAACTCACGTGTTCCATCTTTTCCCCATACTGACAGAGAAGCGGGATGAGTTTGTGACCTACATTAAAGAAAACGGTATCGGTACCCAGATCCATTATCCCATTCCGCCCTATGCGGCAGAGTGTTACAGGGACCAGGGCCATGAACTTAAGGATTTCCCGGAGGCTGCAAGGGTTGCAGACCACGAGGTTAGCCTCCCCATATACGCTGCCATGACAAGGGACGAAGCAGGGTATGTGGTTAAGATCGTAAATAACTGGAAATAGCCATACAACACATATAGATCGCAGATAAGGATATTAACATGAAGAAAAAACTCTCATTTCTGCTTGTATTTCTTCTTCTTGCAGGTTGCGGCGGAAAGAACGTGACGGAGCCTTCGAGCGCAACGACATCGGTAAGCGTTTCGGTTTCGGAATCGACTGAAACAACCACAGAGAACAATACGGAAACTTCAACCGAGGCCTCGGTGTCTAACGAGGAAACATCGGCTGTGACAGCTTCCGCGGAAACTTCGGCTGTTGAAGAAACTGCGGAGACGATACCGGTTTCTTTTTACATTACCAATCTGACGGGAGTTGATATAGGAATGGTGTCCACTCTCGATCCAATCACTGAGGAGCAGATAGATCTCGGCGAACTGAACGCAGGCAAGGTCATGATCATCAACCTCCAGTGGCCTGTGGAATCAACTCAGTTTGATATGGCGATATACAACGTGGCGGGAGACCTGGTATCCGTCAGTAAAGTAGATGTTACGGGGGTTACTTCCAGCGTTACCATCACTCTTTCAGGCGACAACAACTTAGACAGCGTCAGTTCAACCGTCGAGTGACAGCCTGTCATCCCATCCGGGAATCTTATAGAAACGAGGACACATGAATGTGCGGTATTGTAGGTTATGTAGGTAATAAACAGGCGGCTCCCATTCTTTTGGAGGGACTCTCCAAGCTTGAGTACAGGGGCTATGACTCTGCCGGACTTGCCGTTCGTAACGGGGAGAGGCAGGTCGAAGTGGTGAAGGCCAAGGGCCGTCTTAAGGTCCTTCGGGACAAGACAGGCGACGGAACAGCCCTTAAGGGTAACGTGGGAATCGGACACACCCGCTGGGCCACTCACGGCGAACCTTCCGAGAACAACGCTCATCCCCATATTTCCGACGATCTCAACGTAGTTGCCGTTCACAACGGTATCATCGAGAACTACACCGAGGTAAAAGAAAAACTCTTAAAGAAGGGTTACAAATTCTATTCAGAGACCGATACCGAGGCTATAGTCAAGCTTATTGATTACTATTACAAAAAGTACAACATCGGTCCCATCGACGCTATCGCAAAGACCATGGTACGTGTTCGCGGTTCCTACGCCATTGCGGTCATGTTCAAGGAATATCCCGGTGAGATCTGGGTAGCCCGTAAGGACAGCCCCATGATCATCGGTACTTCCAAGGACGCAACCTTCGTGGCAAGCGACGTACCTGCTATCCTTAAGTACACCCGTGAAGTTTATTATATAGGCAATCTTGAAATGGCCTGCTTAAAGGCCGGTGAAGCTCATTTCTACAACCTTGACGGCGAAGAGATCTCAAAGGAGCTCACCACCATCGAATGGGATGCTGAGGCTGCTGAAAAGGGCGGTTTCGAGCATTTCATGATGAAGGAGATCCACGAACAGCCCAAGGCTGTTGCGGATACCATCAATGCTTATGTGAAGAACAAAGACATAGATCTTTCTTCCTGCGGCATTACAGACGAAGAACTTGCCAAGCTCCAGCGCATTTATATATCTGCCTGCGGATCTGCTTACCATGTGGGCGTTACCATGCAGTATATCGTGGAGTCACTTGTTAAGATCCCTGTAAGAGTTGAACTTGCCAGCGAGTTCAGATACAGAGAGACAATCATTGAGCCCGGTTCCTGCGTAATCGCCATCAGCCAGTCGGGAGAGACCGCGGATACCCTTGCGGCCCTTCGTAAAGCTAAGGAAGCAGGCATCACCACTCTCGGAATCGTGAACGTGGTTGGTTCCACCATAGCACGTGAGGCCGAGAAGGTCATCTACACCATGGCAGGTCCCGAGATCGCTGTTGCCACCACCAAGGCCTACAGCGCGCAGCTCATTGCGGGTTACATTCTTGCCATCCGCACCGCACTTGTTAAGGGCACCATCGACAAAGAAAGATATGACGCCCTTATTGAGGAACTTTTAAGCCTTCCTTCCAAGATCGAGAAGGTCCTTGAGGATAAAGAAAGAATCCAGTGGTTTACGGCTAAATTTTCTTTGGCACACGATATTTTCTTTATCGGAAGGGGAATGGACTACGCTATTTCTCTTGAGGGAAGCCTTAAGATGAAGGAAATAAGCTATGTTCACTCGGAAGCTTACGCTGCGGGTGAGTTAAAGCACGGAACCATCAGTCTTGTGGAGGACGGCACTCTTGTTATCGGCGTTCTCACACAGCCTGCGCTTTACGAAAAGACCGTGTCCAATCTTGTAGAGGTTAAGAGCCGAGGCGCTTACCTCATGGGACTTACTTCTGCAGGAAACTACGGCATCGAGGATACTGTGGACTTTACAATCTACATTCCCAAGACCGATCCGTTGTTTGCAGATTCACTTGCTATCGTTCCCTTACAGCTCATGGGTTATTACATGTCGGTTGCCAAGGGCCTTGATGTGGATAAGCCCAGAAATCTTGCAAAAAGCGTAACGGTAGAGTAAGATAGGAAAGGCCACGAAAGTCGACATTCCGTCAAAGAAATATTTAGAATAGGGATTATTTTTCATGAAAAAACCGGTTGCAATACTTGCATCACTTGCATTAGCTCTCGTGCTTACATCCTGTGGCGAATCCGTTGCTCCCGCTCCCACTGCGGCAAGCAAGCCCGAACCTGTTTCTATCAACGAGGAACCTGTTGTAGTAAGCGTTTCGGAGGTTAAAGAACCCGAAACCCGGGAGCCTGAAACCAGAGAAGGCATGGTCCGTTCCGATCTTACCAACGAGTGGATCCCGGAGGAGATAGAGAATCAGCGCCCCGTCGCCATCATGGTAGACAATGACCGTGTGGCTCAGCCTCATTACGGAACTTCGAAAGCTGACATCGTATATGAGCTTATCAATTCCACTGCCAACAACAGGGTCACACGTCTCATGTGCCTTGTGAAGGACTGGAAGAACATAGAATGCTTCGGTAATGTTCGAAGCACAAGACCTACGAACGTTATTCTTTTTCCCGAGTATAACGCAATACTGGTACACGACGGCGGTCCCTTCTATATAGACGAATGGTTCCAGTACGAGAATGCCACCAATCATCTAAGCGGCGGATTTGCGCGTATAGACAGGAAATATTCAAGCGGCAAGGATAAGGACAGCACCTACGAGGAATATGTTACTGCCGAGGATTACAAGGGCACCGGTAACTATTCCGGACGTTCCTATCCCGGACTTATGAGCCGCATTGCTGAGGCCGGTTACAGTGAGCAGTACAACAGGCACTACATGGGCAGGCACTTTTCTTTTTCCGATGAGACCCTTTCACTTGAAGGCGAGACCGGCGTCAGGGAAGCTACCCACATAGCAATGCCTTACGGCCACAATCAGTCGGAATTAAAGTATAACAAAGAAACCGGACTTTATGACTTCTACGAGTTTGGCGAGCTGTACAAGGACGCACTTTACGACACGACTCTTTCTTTTGCCAATGTTATCGTATACGAGTGCAAGCTCTTCCAGTACGACGCCAACGGCTACATGCTGTTTAACTGTATCACGGGCGCTGACGGCCTGGATGCGGGCTACTACCTCACCGGAGGCAAGGCTATCCCCATCAAGTGGAAAAAGCCGGCCCAGCAGGCTATGACAAGTTTTACCAATGCGTCAACCGGCGAAGAGATCGTGCTTAACACCGGCAAGACCTACATTACCATCGTGCCCAGCGATTCCTGGAGCGACCTGATTATCGAGTAAAGAACGGAATATTATGATCGAATTTATAAAGATAATGTACAAAAAGTACGAGGA
Organism: Lachnospiraceae bacterium; assembly: GCA_024695575.1. Taxonomy (GTDB): domain Bacteria; phylum Bacillota; class Clostridia; order Lachnospirales; family Lachnospiraceae; genus UBA1258. The sequence goes on along the minus strand of JAILHY010000128.1, from coordinate 5,851 downwards.
GCTGTTCTGGTACCTGGTAGTAGGTGTCATAACGACCATCGTATCACTGGGAGTTAAATTCCTCTGGAACTATTTTGTGTTCGGACATCCCTTGAACCCCACGGTTACGCAGACATTTATCCTTTCCATCGTCAACTGGGTTTCGGGCGTAGAGACATCCTATCCTTTGAGCCGCAAGTTTGTATTTAAGTCCCACGGCCCCATATTAAAGGAAATGGCAAGTTTCCATGTGTCCCGTCTTTCAACCTGGGCACTGGATCTGTTTATCACAGAGGTCTTCGGCCCCGGCATAGGTTTGAATGTATACCTTACCACCGGTATTTCCATGGTGCTGGTAGTTATCCTTAATTACGTATTCAGTAAAGTGTTTGTGTTTAAAAAGAAAGAGAGTCAATCGGATGAAAAAGAAGTTTGATTGGAAAGAATATGCAGCTCTTGCGCGTCGTATGGGCGCCGAGGGCTGTGTTCTTTTACATAATGACAAAGAAACTCTTCCCTTAAAGGAAGGTACGAAGGTTGCCCTTTACGGACGCACCCAGTTTGATTATATAAAGAGCGGCACGGGTTCAGGCGGACTTGTAAATACTCCTTATGTTGTCAATATCTACGATGGCCTTAAGAATGTAGAGACCCTTACGGTGGATGAGGGCGTTGCGGATATCTACAGGGCATGGCTTAAGGATCACCCCTTTGACAAGGGCGTTGGCTGGGCCGGGGAACCCTTCAGCCAGACGGAGATGGAGCTTGATGCCGAGCAGGTGAAGGCAGAGGCTGCCCGCAACGATGTGGCAGTTGCTGTGCTTGGACGCCTTGCAGGTGAAGACAAGGACAACACACCCGACAAGGGAAGTTATGACCTTCGGGACGATGAACGTCAGATGCTAACTACTCTTGTTAAGTACTATGACAAGGTTTGCGTCATCATTAATTCCGGCAACATCATAGACATGAAATGGGTAAAAGAAATCGGCCCCTCAGCCGTAATGTACGTATGGCAGGGCGGCGTGGAAGGCGGCAATGCGGCAGCAGATGTACTGACCGGAGCAGTCAATCCTTGCGGACGACTTTCCGATACAATTGCCCGTGATATAGAGGATTACCCTTCGACTTCCAATTTCGGTGACCCCAACATCGGAGTCTATGCCGAGGATATCTACGTTGGATACCGCTATTTTGAGACATTTGCAAGGGATAAGGTTCTTTATCCTTTTGGATATGGTCTTTCCTATACAAGCTTTGATCATGCAGCATCCATGAGCTTTGACGGCGACAACGTGACGGTGAATGTTAAGATCACCAACACAGGAAAGCTTGCGGGACGTGAAGTGGCCCAGATTTACTACAGGGCCCCGGAAGGAAAGCTTGCAAAGCCCGAGAGAGAACTTGTGCGATTCTGTAAGTCTGAGACTCTTTTCCCGGGAATTGCCGGGGAGTATCAGGTTTCTTTTGCCGCTGCCGAAATGGCAAGTTTCGATGACAGCGGAGTTACCGGGCATCCTGATTCCTGGGTGCTTGAGCCCGGCGAATACAGGATATACGAAGGAAAGAACGTGCGCGATGCGGTGGAGATCGGGTCCGTGAGTTTTGGCGGGCTTGTGGTGATAGAAAGACTAAGCGAGGCCCTTGCTCCCATACATGCTTTTAAGCGGATGACCAGAAATGAAAAAGGAGAGCTTTCCTGGGAAGACACACCCTTACGTAAGGAAGGATTTAAGGAAAGGATCCTTAAAGACAGAGAGTCTCTCAAGGAAATTGCTTATGTCGGCTCGCAGAAGCACGACCTTTCCGAAGTCAAAGACGGCAAGATCACCATTGATGAGTTTATTGCGGGTCTTTCCGATGCGGAGATGATCGCTATGACAAGGGGCGAGGGCATGTGCTCTCCCAGAGTTTGCCCCGGTACGGCAGCAGCCTTTGCGGGAGTTACGGATGACCTTGTGGGATACGGCGTTCCCTCCATGTGCTGTGCGGACGGACCCAGCGGTATCAGAATGGATGCGGGGATCAAGGCCATGCAGGTTCCTAACGGAGTCTGCCTTGCCTGCAGCTTTGATACCAAGGGAGTTAAGGAGCTTTACGAGTATCTCGGAATGGAACTTAGGTACCACGAGATCGATTCACTCCTCGGCCCCGGCATGAACATACACAGGAATCCTTTGAACGGCCGTAACTTTGAGTATTTCAGCGAAGATCCCTACATGACAGGCGCCATGGCGGTTGCTGAACTTAAGGGACTTCACAAAGAGCATGTCACCGGAATGATCAAGCATTTTTCCTGCAACAATCAGGAGCACGGCAGACACTCAATAGACAGCATCGTATCCAAGCGAGCCCTTCGCGAGATTTACTTAAAGGGCTTTGAAATGGCGGTAAAAGAAGCTAAAGCCTATCTTGTTATGTCAACCTACGGAAGCCTTAACGGGATCCATACGGCTGCTTCTTACGATCAGAATGAAACGGTGCTCAGGAAGGAATGGGGATTTAAGGGAATAGTTGCCACCGACTGGTGGACTATGATCAACGACGAAGGCGGCGAAGCCGACAGAAAGAAAACTTCCTTTATGATCCGCGGCGCCAACGATGTGTATATGTGCACGACCGGAGCCAAAGAAAACGGTAACGGCGATGATTCCGAGGAAGGACTTGCAACGGGAGTCTTCACCAAGGCCGAGCTTCAGCGTAATGTGAAAAGAATACTTACCGTGGCTATGAATTCCCTTGCTTTTGACAGGGCTCGTGGCTTAAAGGACGAGTGGGAGATATTGAACGAGCCAAAGGCCGAAGGCGAAGAGAAGGTTCACGAGGCCCTCGTGGATGTCGACGGCGAAACCGTTATCGATCCTTCCGTGATCGATACTTCAAAGGGTACCGCCAACAAGATAAGACTCCATCTTAAGAAGCTTGTTCCTTACGCACTTGTAATGGAAGTGGCGGCAGACGGACCGGATCTTTCCCAGATTCCCCTTCTTTTGAGCTTAAACGGCGTGTCAAAGAAGATGGTTTCCTTAAAGGGAAGCGACAGGGAATTCAGGGAAGTGCGCTTAAGCCTTGAAAACTTTATGAACATCGATATCTATCTTGGCATGTCCTTCGGCCAGGACGGAATGTTACTTCGCAATATAAGGATAGTGGAAGAATAGGAGCAGTCTATGTTTTTCCGAAAGAAGATCAAGGGCGACGAGAGTCTTCTCATGAGCATATTCAACGAAATAATCGACAGCTACTGTGATTTCGACATCTGTTTCGAAGTGGGCGGCAATCACAGCATTATCGTTAAAGATACCGTGGAGGGCCAGGTTCGCATGGCTCGTGACCTGCCTTACCGTGATATTGTGTTGAACTATGCCTCCCAGCGTGTTCTTCCCGAGGAAAAAGAATCCTATCTAAAGAAAGCCGAGCTTTCCAATATAATTCAGAAGTTAAAAGAAAACAAAGTCTACACCATATATGTGAGTGAGAAAACTCCCGACGGACGGGTCTTAAAGAAGTCCTTAAAGCACACTTTCCTTGAAGGCGACGAGCGGATCATCAATGTCATCAAGACCGACATAACCGAAGCGGTTGCAAGAGAGGAGCGCGCCAACGCCCGCCTGGCTGAGGCCCTTCAGGACAAAGAAAAAGCCATGAGCGCTCAGAGGGATTTCCTGACCCGTATCAGTCACGAGGTCCGGACTCCCATGAACGCCATCATCGGCCTTGCGGATATCCTTGAAGAGGACAAGAACGACCCTGTGGCACTTGATAAAGCCATAAAGCAGATCAAATATTCGGGAGAGTTTCTTTTGAATATCGTGAACGATGTGCTGGATGTGTCGAGGATACAGCAGGACAAGTTCACCATACGCCACGAGAAGGCTACCTTTGCGGATCTTTTCGAGGCCATAGACATGATGATCGTTCCCATGTGTCAGCAAAAGGACATAACCTACGGATATTACAGCGATATCCCCGCGGATTGTTATGTGAGTACGGACATCATGCGCCTTACTCAGCTTTTCATCAATCTTCTTTCCAATGCGGTCAAATACACCGAGGCCGGCGGCTCTATTAACTTTGAGGCCCGCAGATTATCCGAGAGCACCGAAAAGATCGCCTGCGAGTTTAAGGTCATCGATAACGGCATCGGCATGAGTCCCGAATTTCAGACCCATATTTTTGAGCCTTTTAAACAGGAATCGCGAATGGCGGGGAGCCAGGTATCCGGCACCGGCCTTGGCCTTGCCATTGTCAAAGGTATAGTTGATGCTCTGAACGGAACAATTGACGTGCATTCCACCATGGGACGAGGCACCGTATTTACCGTGCACCTTGATTTCGACAAGGTGGCTCCTGCCGATGTTGAGAATGCTGCGCCGGAGAACTTTGACCTTACGGGCAGGCGCATCCTTGTGGTAGAGGACAACGAGATCAACAGAGAGATTGCAGCTACCCTTCTTCAGAAACGTAATGCGGAAACATTCACGGCTGAGAACGGCGCCGTTGCGGTTGATATGTTCCAGGCATCGGATGAGGGATTCTACGATACCGTACTTATGGATATCCGTATGCCCGTCCTTGGCGGATTCGAAGCAGCCGAGATGATCAGAAGCCTGGACCGCTCAGATGCTAAGACTGTCCGTATTATCGCAATGACGGCAGATATTATAGATGTAACGGAAGACAGCCCCTTCAACGAGGCGCTGACGAAACCCGTGAATCCGAAATTACTATATAGTGCAATATCAAAATAACTGCTTCTACGACAGTACAGTGAACAGTCCGAGGACATATACCACTGACTATAAATTCTTTTCATTTCTTTCATTTCTGGTATTGACATCCCCGTCAATTTGACATATACTATACAATGCTTTATTTTGGAGCGGTATGTGTTTTTGTGCGCTTTTTTTGCTCCTTATAAGCGAAAATAATAATATACGGGGTGAATGTCAATGGAAAAGAACAGAATACGTCCAGTTGCCTCCGGTAAGAACTCCCGAATGAGCTATTCCAAGGGTAAAGATGTCCTTGAAATGCCTAACCTCATCGAGGTCCAGAAGGATTCTTACGAATGGTTCTTAAAGGACGGTCTCAAGGAAGTGCTTGACGACATTTCTCCGATTGAGGACTTCGCCGGTCACTTAAGCCTTGAATTTATCGATTCAGAGCTTTGTCGTGAAGACGCCAAGTACACAATCGAGGAGTGCAAAGAAAGAGATGCCACATACGCGGCACCCCTCAAAGTCAAGGTTCGCCTGTGCAACAAGGAAACGGGAGACATCATCGAACATGATATTTTCATGGGTGATCTTCCTTTAATGACTGCAACGGGTACCTTTGTAATCAACGGAGCTGAGCGTGTTATCGTCAGTCAGATGGTTCGTTCTCCCGGCATTTACTATAATATAGAACACGATAAGATTGGTAAGAGACTTTTCTTTTGCCAGGTTATCCCTAACAGAGGCGCGTGGTTAGAGTACGAAACAGACTCAAACGACGTGTTCTACGTGCGCGTTGACCGTACCCGTAAGGTACCGATCACCGTGCTTCTTCGTGCGCTCGGACTTGGAACCAACGAGGAGATCCACGAAGTATTCGGCGATGAGCCCAAGATCGAAGCTTCACTTACCAAGGATACAGCCACCAACTATCAGGAAGGCTTACTTGAATTATATAAGAAGATTCGTCCCGGCGAGCCTCTTTCCGTTGATAACGCTAAGAGCCTTATCGAGGGCATGTTCTTTGACCCCAAGAGATATGACCTCGCAAGAGTCGGCAGATATAAATTCAATAAGAAACTTGCACTCCGCAACCGTATCCGCAACCAGATCCTGGCTGATGACGTTATGGATCCCGCTACCGGCGAAGTTCT
>JAILHY010000120.1 GCA_024695575.1 Lachnospiraceae bacterium | reverse complement strand
CACGTCTTATGGTAGCCTGCTCGGCTTCCGACAAAGGCTTAAAGTCTTTCATGTATGACAGGTTATCCTGCATCTGCTCGATATTTGACATACCGGAAAGCACTGTCAGGATGCCGTCAAGACTTGCCACATATCTGATGGCCCAGGATGCAAAAGAAGCATTCGGATTGGCTTCCTTAAGTATGGTCTGAACCTCAGGGATGGGATTAGCCAGTGCCCCGCCCTTGACAGGCTCCATGACAGTGATGGATTTGCCGTGCTTACGTGCTATTTCATAGCAGGCGCGGGATTGAACATTGTCGCTCTCCCAGTCTGCATAGTTGATCTGAAGCTGTATAAAGTCAACTTCCGGATGCTCCGTTAACAGTTTTTCCAGTGTAGCAGGTGAATCATGGAAAGAAAAGCCGAAATACTTGATACGCCCCTTTGCTTTCTGTTCCTTTACAAAATCCCAGATGCCATAAGCATCGTACTTGGGAATATTTCCCTGTCCCAGAGCATGCAGAAGATAATAGTCAAAATATCCGCAACCCAGACGCTCAAGGCTTATCTCAAACTGCTTCTTTGCAGCAGCCTCATCTGCAGCCGCACCGGCGTTAAGCTTGGTACAGATCGTGAACTTATCTCTGGGATAGCGCTTGACAAGTGCTTCTCCCGTAGCTTTCTCCGACTCTCCTCCGTCATAGACGTAAGCAGTGTCAAAGTAAGTGCCTCCGGCTTCGATAAACATGTCAACCATCTTTTTGGTAGTCTCAACATCGATCTTGCCATCCGCAAGTTTGGGCAGTCTCATCATTCCAAAGCCCAGTTTAAAAACTTCTTTTCCGAAATAATCCGACATTAATTCCCCTTTCATGTCAAAAAAACCTGTTTAAAGTTCCACTCCGTTCTTTTTAAGTAATTCCCTTGCGGACTCAACGGAGTCAACGCCCGTAAGGTTCTTGATGGGTGCGAATTCCCGTTCTCTTTCCACTTCAAAAGGCAAGCATGACTTGGAAAGATAGATCATGTCAAGGATAAGCTGTTCAAACTTGTGACCGTTTGGAGTCTCGGGATGAACCTGTTCTCCTGTTTTCGAAACGTAAGGCACCTTCTTAAGTACCACGTGGTAAGGAAGGGCTTTGTTGACTATCTTGGTCAGTGAATCCACCTTGAAAAGATAATTGAGGATAACGCCAAAGTTGTATACCCTTTCGCCGCGCTCATCCACCTCATCCCGCATGGAATCGGTAAGATCGTAATACTCAACGATAGAAGGATGGCCGTCCTCAAGACACATGACTCCGACCTTCTCCTCGGGATGGTTCTTTCGTACCACCTTGGCACCCACTTCTTTATTCTCAAGGATAGTAGCGCCGATAAACACCGGATCGCATATACGCTGAAGCACATTATCTACAGCGAACACATTGAGATACTCGATGTCCTTGGTCCTTAACCTGTCCGCGATACCCGCGCGCATCATGGAAAGATACCAGCCGCCGTTACCGTTGGGGCTTGTGGCTACCTTTCCTTTGCTCTCAAGCAGGATCTTTCCTTCAAGGTCGCAGCAGGGCGCCATCTCCTGTCTGAAAAAGCAAATATTTTCGGAAGGGTACCCGAAATAGTCATGCTCCTTAAAGAAAGAAACCGTGGCCTCGTGATTAAGATCGCTGGTCATGACGCAAAGATCTATGTAAGCACCGGCCTTGTTAACCACATCGGTAAGATTGTTGATAAGGCACTCAAATATATAGAGCCTTCGGGTAATACCTATGTCATAGATACCCTTGGGGCCGTCACATCCAAGGCGCGTTCCCATTCCGCCCGCAAGAAGAACAGCCGCGACCTTGCCCTCTTTAATGGCCTTAAGTCCCGCTTCTTCGTACTCCTGCCTCCTTAACCCTATCCTTTGAATGTCAAGAGCCTCAAGGGGAGTGATCTTACCCCTGGGAGCAGCTTTATAGGCTTCGCCCTGAGCTATTACATCAAAGTCCAGCGTCTCTATCTGGGAGTACAGCGCCTGTCTTTCCTCATCCGAAAGCTCCGATGCAAAAGAAAGCAGCTGCTCCTGCCCGTACTTTACTACCTTATCCTGTGCGTTCATATCCGGTCTATCCTTCGTAGTGATCAAAATGAATGGAATCAGCCATCTTGCGGGCTGCTTCGGGTCCGTCTAAAGCTTCGATTATCTTAAGCGCAAAATCCACTGCGGTTCCGGCGGATCTGCCCGTAATAACCTGTCCGTCCCACTCTGCGGGCGCACCCGTACAGGTTGCCCCTTTAAGTTCTTTTTCAAAGCCGGGGAAACATGTGGCCTTAAGACCCTCTAAAACTCCCGCGCGCCCAAGGATCGAAGGAGATGCGCAGATTGCCGCCACAAACTTTCCTTCCCCGGGGAAGCGCTTAACATGCTTCATGAGGGAATCACATTTCTCAAGATTGGGATGTCCGGGACCTCCGGGAAGAACAAGCACGTCATAACTTGAAATGCTCACTTCGCTGATACAAAGATCGCATTTGATCTCAACCCCGTGACTGCCCCTTACGTGATGGGTGTGACTTACGGAGACCGTCTCAACATCGTACTCGGCACGCCTTAAAATATCCACGGCGGTAAGTGCCTCGATCTCCTCAAATCTCTCCCCGATAAAAACACCGATTCTCATAACAGTAACCCTCCTGTTTAATTGATTATCGATTACTATCTCACAAAAGAATTATACAAAAAATGGAAGAATAATTCTACATGTGATATACTTTTTAATAGATTTTTAAAAATAACATAAACACCTTTTTTATGGGGATCATGGGGGATTCATCATGGAAATTGAACGGAAGTTTCTTGCCGATATAAGCGGGCTTAATCTCGAAGATTATCCGCACGCGGATCTTGAGCAGGGATACCTTTGCGTAAGGCCCGTAGTGCGGGTTCGAAAGTCAGACGACAACTACTATCTTACCTACAAAGGCTCGGGAATGATGGCCAGAGATGAGGACAATCTTCCCTTAACCAGAGAGTCCTACGAACAGCTGATTAAAAAATGCGACGGCGTTATCATCAAGAAACGCCGCCACATGATCCCTTACGGGAAATATACCATTGAACTTGATGTTTTTGAATCACCGCTCTCTCCTCTTATCATGGCAGAGGTTGAATTTGAGTCGGTGGAGGAAGCACATTCTTTTACCGGGCCTGACTGGTTCATTAAAGAGGTCACCGAGGACAAGCGATATCATAACTCCAATATGTCTGCCGGTGAGATTCCCCCTTCAGCCTGATCAAACCCTCGTAAAGTGTACGAGTTTCGACCGGAAGTCCCCCTTCATTTCCTTCATGTATATGCCTGCATTCATGAGGGTGTCCCCATGATAGGTCATGCCGGTTTCTTCTTCACGGTAAACAGCGTCCTTATCAAGGCCGTAGAGCTTCAATGCCCGGCCCTTTCTGTTAAGACCTGCGTTAACCGACACATATGCAACCAGGCATTCACTGCCGTCCTTTGCAGCAACTTCCCAGGCATCATATTCCTTATTCTTTGAAAAAGAAGCAATTCTGTAGTAATCCCCTTCTCTCACAAGATCATTATATTTGT
>JAILHY010000119.1 GCA_024695575.1 Lachnospiraceae bacterium | reverse complement strand
TTTTAGATAAAAAAATATAGGGAGTCTGTAACAGACTCCCTATACTAGAAATAGCTTAAATTCAAGCTTTTCCGGGAACCGGAAGGCGCGATGTTCGCCATAATAAAGCTTACCGCTCTTCCTCATGAAATCTTTTGGGATCTCAAAAGTTCCTAAAAAACATGTTGGCTCAATTAACGTGCCTCGCTGATAGCAGCCTGTGCTGCAGCAAGTCTAGCGATCGGAACTCGATAAGGGCTACAGCTTACATAATCGAGGCCGATCTTGTGGCAGAACTCTACGGAAGTGGGGTCACCGCCGTGCTCACCGCAGATACCGCAGTGAAGGTCAGGGCGAACTGACTTACCCTTCTCGATAGCGATCTCCATGAGCTGTCCTACGCCGCTCTGATCGAGCTTTGCGAAGGGGTCGTTCTCAAAGATCTTTGCCTTGTAATATGCATCAAGGAACTTGCCTGCATCGTCACGGGAGAAGCCGTAGGTCATCTGGGTAAGGTCATTGGTACCAAAGCAGAAGAATTCAGCTTCTTTTGCGATCTCGTTGGCAGTAAGGGCTGCACGAGGGATCTCGATCATGGTACCTACTTCGTACTTAAGGCTGATACCTGCATTCTTAAGCTCTGTCTCAGCTGTTTCGATAACGGTCTTTTTAACGTACTGGAATTCCTTAACGTCACCGGTAAGAGGGATCATGATCTCAGGCTCAACCTTCCAGTCGCTGTGTGCCTTCTGAACATTGATGGCTGCACGGATGATAGCCTTGGTCTGCATAACACCTATCTCGGGATAGGTGACGGTAAGACGGCATCCTCTGTGACCCATCATGGGGTTGAATTCCTTCAGGTTGTCAATAATGGCATTGATCTGATCAACAGTCTTGTTCTTAGCTTTGGCAAGACGTGCGATATCTTCGGGATCGGTAGGAACGAACTCGTGAAGCGGAGGATCCAGGAATCTGATGGTAACGGGGTTACCTTCCATGGCGGTAAAGAGCTTCTCAAAGTCGCCCTGCTGAAGAGGAAGGATCTTATCAAGCGCTTCCTCTCGCTCCTCCTTTGTATCGGAGCAGATCATCTCGCGGAATGCTTCGATACGGTTTTCTTCAAAGAACATGTGCTCAGTACGGCAAAGACCGATACCCTCTGCACCAAGCTCGCGGGCCTTCTGAGCATCTCTGGGTGTATCTGCATTGGTACGGACTTTAAGCTTGCGGTACTTATCGGCCCAGGACATGATACGTCCGAATTCACCTGCGATGGTAGCGTCAACCGTTCTGATGGCACCGTCGTAGATAAGACCTGTAGTTCCATCGAAGGAGATCATGTCGCCTTCATTAAATGTCTTGCCCGCAAGAACAAAGGTCTTGTTAGCTTCGTTCATCTGAATGTCGGAGCAACCGGAAACACAGCAGGTTCCCATACCGCGGGCAACTACTGCTGCGTGGCTGGTCATACCGCCGCGGACTGTAAGGATACCCTGAGCGGCCTTCATACCTTCGATATCTTCGGGGCTGGTCTCAAGACGTACAAGAACAACCTTCTCGCCGCGAGCTGCCCAGTTCTTGGCATCTTCTGCCGTGAAGACGATCTTACCGCAGGCAGCACCGGGTGCTGCACCGAGAGCCTTACCCATGACGCGTGCTCTTGCAACCGCATCTTTATCAAACTGAGGATGAAGAAGAGTGTCAAGGTTACGGGGATCGATCATGGCAACAGCTTCTTCTTCCGTTCTCATGCCTTCATCAACAAGGTCGCAGGCAATCTTAAGGGCTGCCTGTGCGGTTCTCTTACCGTTACGTGTCTGAAGCATGAAGAGTTTTCCGTGTTCAACGGTAAACTCCATATCCTGCATGTCTCTGTAGTGATTCTCAAGATTGGTGCAGACTTCCTTGAACTGAGCGAAAGCTTCGGGGAACTTCTCTGCCATCTCGGTTATCTTCATGGGAGTGCGGACACCTGCAACAACGTCCTCACCCTGAGCGTTGGTAAGGAATTCACCGAAGAGTCCCTTCTCACCGGTAGCGGGGTTACGGGTAAATGCAACACCCGTACCGCAGTCATCGCCCATGTTACCAAATGCCATAGACTGTACATTAACCGCTGTACCCCAGGAATAAGGGATATCATTGTCACGGCGATAAACATTGGCTCTGGGGTTGTCCCAGGAACGGAATACGGCTTTGATAGCCTCATGCAACTGAACCTTGGGATCGGTAGGAAAATCGGTACCGAGTTTGTTCTTGTATTCTGCCTTGAACTGATTTGCAAGTTTCTTTAAGTCATCTGCATTGAGCTCAACGTCCTGAGTTACGCCCTTGCGAGCCTTCATCTGGTCGATGAGTTCCTCAAAGTATTTCTTTCCGACTTCCATAACAACGTCGGAGAACATCTGTATAAATCTTCTGTAGCAGTCCCAAGCCCAGCGGGGATTGCCGGACTTCTCTGCCAGTGTATTGACAACGTCTTCGTTAAGACCCAGGTTAAGGATCGTGTCCATCATACCGGGCATTGAAGCGCGGGCACCGGAACGAACGGATACAAGCAAAGGATTATCTTTGTCACCGAATTTCTTACCGGTCATTTCCTGAAGTTTGAGTACGTACTCATCGATCTGAGCCTGAATCTCTGCGTTGATTTTCTTTCCGTCTTCGTAGTACTGAGTGCAGGCCTCGGTGGTAATGGTAAATCCCTGGGGAACAGGCATTCCGATGTTGGTCATCTCTGCAAGGTTTGCGCCCTTACCTCCCAAAAGGTTACGCATGTCAGCAGAACCTTCTTCAAATAGGTAAACCCATTTTTTTGCCATATAAATTCTCCTCATAAAAAGTTTTAGTAGTACATTTATAGCCTAAAAATTATATCAGATATGCTTCAGCAGTTCAAGGTTTTTGTCGATAAGCCCTATCCTCTGCTTGACGCAATCTACACTCCTTAAGGGGTCGGCCGGTGTGTTAAAGCAATAATCTACAAGTCTTGAAACCGTGGTGGTGGCAACATGCAATCTTGTGTCGCTTGAGGCGTAGTAAATATACACGTTTCCGTCCTCCGTGGCGATGACACCGTTTGAAAAAACAACGTTTGAAACGTCCCCTACTCTTTCTTTTCCAAGGGGTGCGAGAAAATAGCCCGAAGGCTCCGCGATCACCCTGGAAGGATCATTAAGATCCGTCATGAAGGCATAAAGAACGTACCTTAACCCCGCAGCCGTATTCCTTACGCCGTGAGCGATGTGGATCCAGCCCTTGTCAGACTTGATGGGCGTTGCTCCCGCTCCGTTCTTTGACTCGGTGATCGTGTGATAGCGCCTGGGATTGATTATCTTTTCCTCGCCGATCACCGCGTGCTCAATATCGTCGCAAAGCCCGAAGCCAATTCCGCCGCCCGAGCCCGTTTCGATGAAGTCATCCATGGGACGGGTGTAAAAAGCATATTTACCGTCAACAAATTCGGGATGAAGCACCACGTTACGCTGCTGAGGCGAATTGAGAGTTTTGAGGTTATCAAGGCGCTCCCAGGTCTTAAGGTCCTTGGTACGAACGATTCCTGCTGCCGCCGTAGCAGCGCTTAAATCATTTACGGACTTATCCTTGCTCTCGGAACAGAACACGCCGTAGATCCAGCCATCCTCATGCTTGGTAAGCCTCATGTCATAGACATTGGTCTCCTCGGGGCATGTATCAGGCAAAAGAACGGGCTTGTCCCAGAATCTGAATCCGTCAACACCGCTGTCTGACTCTGCCACCGCAAAGAAGGATTTACGGTCATTGCCTTCCACTCTCGGGATAAGGTAAAACTTTCCGTTTAGTTCAATAGCTCCGGAGTTCATGACCGCATTGATGCCAAGCCGCTCCATAAAGAAAGGATTGGAATCAACATCAAGGTCATATTTCCAAATCAGCGGAACGTGATCTCTTGTGAGCACCGGATATTCGTAGCGTTCAAAAACGCCGTTTGATGAGGTTTTCTTTATGTTCTTGCGGGAGATGAGTTTCTCCTGCTTCTGTTGTAACTCAAAGAAATTAGGATGGATCAAGTAATTAGTCTCCTTTAATTTAAGTTGATGCATCATAGTGAAGATCTCTCGACTCCCTTCGGTCGCTCGAGATGACAAAATACAAAGCGCTTGCTCGAGATGACATATTGGAGGCTCAGGATGACATTGCTGCTCCTTAGGATGACTGAGCGGGTGTTGATATTATGAGGGTCATGGTGCCTCCGAAGGTGATGTCGCCTTCGCCTGCGGTTACAAGGAAGGTCTGGCCCGCATGGATGGGCTTTCCGTTTATCAGTCCCGCGCCATCGGTAACGGATATCATCAAAAAGCCTGACATCACGTCATCTGCAGAAAGATCGGGTTCATTTGAAGAAGTACATTTCGATAATTCCTCACGCAGATCTGCCTGATTTCTGACATTAAGCTTGTATACCGTGTAATGATCGCAGGCTACAAGCTCATGAAGACCCTCTTCGTTGGATGTCTGAAGGATCTTGGTGCTGTCTCCGGGGATGTTGATCACGGCCTTAGACTGCTCAACGTGCATCTGTCTCGGCTTTCCGTCCTGGAGTCTGTCGTAGTCATACACTCTGTAGGTGATGTCTGAATTCTGCTGTGTTTCAAGGATCTTAACGCCGCCCTTGATGGCATGTACGGTTCCGGGGGGAATCTGTACAAAGTCTCCCTTTTTGATGGGAACTTCTTTGATGAGATATTTGAAATTGTGGTTGTCAATTAGTTTACATAACTCTTCGCGACTCTTGGCGTTGTGTCCGATTACAAGGGTGGCATCCTCCTTGCAGTCAAGGATGTACCAGCACTCGGTCTTGCCGAAGGATCCGTTCTCGTGCTTGGATGCGTAGGCATCATCGGGATGAACCTGGATGGAAAGATCGTCTTTCGCATCGATAACCTTTAACAAAAGGGGGAATCTGTCGGATTCCATGTTGCCAAAGAGATCCAGTCTGTCCCACCAGAGTTCCGAAAGGGTCTTTCCCTTGAATTTGCCTTCTTTTACCTTGCAGTCGCCGTTATTATGGGCGGCGATGACCCAGTCCTCGGTGCCCCAGATCATCTCCTTGTGCACCGGTTCAAAAAAAAGTATTTCCTTGTCCATTTAAATCTATCTCCTGCCTACCTCGGTATCTGTACCGTCAGTCTCGCTGTGAGCTTTAATATATTCAACTATGTCGTCGATGGTGGTAAATGCAAGTCCCACGCAGGTATCGGCACATCCGTAGTAAAGGGCTATCCTGCCGGTCCCGGGATCATGGATCGTAGCGCAGGGGAAGGCCACATTGGGAACGAAGCCGCTAACTTCGTAGGGCTCTTCCGGTGTAAGAAGGTGATCCTCGCAGCGGTACTTAACCCTTGAGGGCTCGTTGATATCGAGGATCGCGCCGCCGATTGAATAAACAAAACCGTTACAGGTGCTGCTTACGCCGTGGTAGAAAAGAAGCCATCCTTCGCTGGTTTCGATGGGTGCGGCGCCTCCGCCGATCTTAACCGACTGCCACCACTTGCCGTTGGGGCTCATAACGTGGCGATGCTTACCCCAGTAAGTCATATCCGGAGACTCGCTTAAGAATATGTCTCCGAAGGGGGTGTGACCGCTGTCGGAAGGCCTTGAGAGCATCACATAGTTACCGTTTATCTTCCTGGGAAAAAGAACGGCGTTTCTGTTAAAGGGAATGAAGGGATTCTCAATGCGGACAAACTTCTTAAAGTCCGTAGTCTTGGCAACTCCGATGGCTGCACCGTAGAAATCTCCGCACCAGATGATATAGTAGGTATCCTCAACCTTCACAAGGCGGGGATCATAAGCGTATCTGGGCATATAAGGCTCGCCCTTTTCGTCCGTAAAAGGAACCTTTTCACTGTCAAATTCCCAGTGAATGGCATCTTTACTCCTTCCAAGATATACATAGGGTATCCCGTTAGTCTGCTCGCCGCGGAATACTCCGATAAAGCTGCCTTCAAAGGGCGCAACGGCGGAATTAAAGATCCTTGCAACGCCTTCGATAGGGTTACGGCCGATTATGGGATTGGCGGAATAACGCCATACGGGAGCACCCATAAGGTTCGCGGGGCGGTCCTGCCAGGGCATGTTGGGAACCGGTTCACAGTTTAAGATCTTGACTTTGGACATTTGATCGTTTCCTTTCTGTTTAAAGTATGTTAAAGAACGAAATTGTTGTTATATTCCGCATTAAAGTGCTTGGCAAGATAGGGTCCCAGAACATCCGCCGCAGCAAGGTGAGAAAGAAATCCCGGATGGGAATGGGAACCAACCGTGCGCTCCGTGGTATCGGGAAGGGCAAGGTAATCGACGTTCTTATCACCTGTTTCCTTAGCGTACTCTTCAATTGCAGCCTTGATCTCCGACTCAAGATCATAGCCCAGCATTCCATAGGCCCAAAGAAGCAGGGATGAGGGATTCTTTTGCCTTAAAAGCTTAAGGAAGTTAACGATGGCGGTACGGATCTTTGCAAGGTCCTCCGAGTTGCGGACTCCGTTTTCGTCTGTCCTGCTCTTGCAGAAGCCCACTCCCGGAACTTCCATGCCGGGCATGTTAAAAGAAGTGGAATCGTTGGTGCCAAGGTTGATGATTATGGCGTCAGGTACCCAGCTTGTGAAATCATACTCGTTCTGAGCGCCAAGTTTCTCGTTCACGGGTCCCTTGGAAAGCCCGCAGACAGGCTCGTAAATGCCCGGAATATTGTGGCGCACATCGTTGTCCCAGCCTACGTATACTCCCCAGCCTCCCTGGGAAATACTCCTGCACTCTGCGTCCATACAGCGCTCAATAATGTTGTAGTAGGTGCGGGATGAACTCATGTACATGGAAAGCCACTCGGTGTCTTCCCTTCCGCCGTAGGTTCCTTCTCCCGAAGTGATGGAATCGCCGATAAACTCGAATCTGAGTCGCTTATCCGTAACGGGAAGGAATTCGCCGTCAGTCTTAAGGCCCTTTACAAGCAGATGAACCTTCTCGTCATCCCCCATGGCCTGAAGTTCGCGGTAGAACTTAACGTTCTTGACCACACCCGGTACCATGCTCCGATACAGGCAGATTTCGTGAGTTCCCGGAAGCAGCATCTGCCTTGACAAAAGCGCACCGTTTAACTCGCTTGCCACCCAGGGCTCGTGAAAATCGCTGTCCGTTTCCACAACGACCCAGAGCTCTGAACCCGTGCAGTTTACCTCTATGCCGGAATGGCTCCAGAATAAAGGAAGAGGACTTGCTTTTTCTATTGTCCGACCGTGGATTTTAAGGTTGGAGATTTCCTGAATATCATATGACTTTAACATGTGACCCCCCTGAGAAATGTACTACTATATTTTTATAACAAATCGGGTAATTATTCAATCGGATTTATCAAAAAAGAAAGGTTTTTCAATCCGTTAATTGCTTGCTATTATTCTTATTTTGTGACAGTATACTTTCGGAGGGGTTATGCATGTTTGAAAAGTTCAACTATTACGGATACGACAAGACCGCATTCCGCAAAGTCTTAGAGCAGGTAAGCGAATCAAATGCCCTTAATACGGGTATCACTCTTACTCTTTTCATATTCGTAATGGCATTTGCATCCGTTGCAAGTATCATCGGCTTTATTCCCCATGCCAAAGACCGCTTATATATATCCTTCTTTGTTATATCGCTTGTTTATCAGATCATTTTGCTGGTGCTAAAGAAATTCCGCGTTGGAGGCAGGTTTTTCGCGCCTCTTATGTACGGAGTTATAGTGATCCTGGTTGTTTTCTCCGTTCTTTCTTCTATAGATGACGTATTCCAGATTGCCGTGGTATATCCTGCTTTCATTCTTGTATGCGGCGTAGCCTTCATGGACCAGATGTTCAGATTCTCAGCCGTTGTGCTTGTAAGTTACATTGCTTTTACCTATGCAAGCTTCATGTCAAAGACGCCTTCCATAGCAAGGTATGACATGATCTACGCAACGATCTTTACCATACTCTGTCTTGTGTTCCACTTCCGTTTCCAGAACGGCCGTATGAGCCAGTTCATGTCCTATCAGGAGAATCTGGAAATACAGCGTGATCTGGAAGTTCAGTCAAGTTTCGACACTCTTTCGAGCCTCCTTGTGAGGGGAAGATTCTTTTCCCTGGCAGATTCGGTATTGAGGCGTCGTAACGAAAATGATTTCATTGTGCTCTGTATCCTGGATCTTGACGCATTCAAGCAGATTAACGATAAATACGGGCACCAGATGGGTGACAAAGCAATTCAGGTGGCTGCAGATACCATCTGGAAAGAGCTGGATGCGGATCTTTCAAAAAAATGGGATTTCTGCGAACAGGCGCTTAACATGAACCTAAGCTTTGCGGGACGCCTCGGAGGCGATGAATTCGTAATATTCCTTCGTGAACCCGAAGGTTGGGATGCTACGGTATCTAAGCTTAGACACATTCTTGACAGCCTTAACGGCGTGAAAATGGGCGAATTAAACGGAATACAGGCTTCTTTTGGCGTAACAAAGATCCGGCCTTCGGACAACGATATCGACGTGATATACGCGCGCGCCGATTCCGCACTCTATACAGCGAAAGCTTCGGGAAAGAATCAGATAGTCGAAGGGTAAAGAAAAACGCAAAAACAGCCGGGACATCATTTATCCCGGCTGTCTTTATGTCTGAAATCTTCATCAATCGCGCATCATTCGTACGCTGTTTGTGACCCAGTCTATTTCTTCTCGCATCTCTGCAGCGCAGGACTCAACGCTTATCCTCGAAATCCCGCAGAAGTATTCGACCAGTTCCTCGTCAAACTGTGAACCCGCTCCGAGCTTGAGAGTCGAGATACCGTCCTCATAGGGGCGATTGGGCTTGTAGGTCTTTGAAACCGTAACCGCCGAAAAAGTATCCACAATTGCGAGTATCCTTGAAATATAAGGGATCTCCGAAGCTGCCAGGCCGTAATAGCCTTTGCCGTCCATTCGCTCGTGGTGGAATCTCACGGCTTTAAGAATCTTGTCGTAGCCTCCGATACGGCTTAAGATCGCCACGCTTATCTCCGGATGCTGTTTCATCTGGGCACGTTCTTCGTCGTTTAACTTTCCTGATTTTGAAAGTGTATTCTCGGGCACTCCCACCTGACCTATGTCATGGAGAAGGGCTGCATACTGAAGATGCTTTTTGTTGATCCTTACCCTCAATCTGAAAGGAAGTGCGTTGTACAAAAGGATCGCCAGTCTTTCCGTATGAACCGAGTGACCGCTTAAATTCGAATCTCTGGACTCAACTATGGAGACAAGTGTTCTTATGGTGTTCATCTCATCGATTCTGCTCATCCTGATTCCCCTTGTAATATGACTTGTCCGTACTTTCGGAGATATTGTATTTACTGCGCATGATCTTGTTTTCGTTCAAGAATCTGATGGTGTCGTTAAGAGCCGAAATGTCCTCGTCCGTAATTGCGACGGAATAATTGAACTTGGGAATAACGCTCATAAGCTGGTCATAAGTAAGGTTAAGATCCTTGGCCACCGCATCGAGAGTTTCTCTGTCAAGAGTCGGGAGTTCGTCGGCCGCACGCTTGTACTGGGCGATAATTGCGGTCATGACCTCGGGATTGCCGTGGGCGAACTTTTTACGTGCCACCATGGCATTGGTTCCCGCAAGTCCTACTTCGGAGCCGACCGCCAGGATCTTGATGCTGCCATCGTAAGTAAGCCTTGTAACGCTTGGCTCCCAGATGCTTACAGCCTCAGCCTGTCCTTTGGAAAGAACGCTGGCCGCATCTCCCGCCGCTATATTTACAAGATCTATATTGTTGATACCAAGACCTGCGGTATAGATGTATTTCTCTACCATGTTGTGGGCAGTGGAACCAAAGGTGGCAGCCACTCTCTTGCCCGTAAGATCATCGGCGGAAACTATATCCGAATCGGCCGGAACAAGGATCGCGTAGGAATCCGCTGCCTGAGCCGCAATGGCAACTACCTGAACGCCGTTACCCGGTGCACAGACCGTAACAACGGGAACATCGCCTATAACCCCTATGTCGGAATCTCCCGCAAGCAAAGAATCATTCATGGGCGGGCCGGATTCAAACATGTTCCATGTAACCGCCACATTATAAGGCCGCAGTGCCTCCTCTATCCATCCTTTTTCTTTGGCCACAAATAATGGAATAAAGGCTGCGGAAGGCTGGATTGCAATTCGCACTCTGTCGGTCCCTGCTTCGCCGCAGGAAGTAAGTGTGGGTAGCGCCAGTATGAAAGAAAGAATAATCGCTGCGATACGTTTGTGATTTCTAAACATTGTTTCCCCTCTTAGCAATGCCCGTTAAGCTTATTTTATAACGAACGCTTGAAAAAAACAAATTTTTCTCTATAATATTATAGACTGTGTTAATGTTTGTACCAGATAAAGGAGTACCATTTTTATGATAGCTGCCAATAACGTAACCTACCGTGTGGGCAAAAAGGCCCTTTTTGAAGATGTAAACATCAAATTTACCGAAGGAAACTGCTACGGTCTCATCGGTGCCAACGGTGCCGGAAAGTCCACATTCTTAAAGATCCTTTCGGGTGACCTAGATACAACAAACGGCGAGATCACAATCACTCCCGGACAGCGTCTTTCAGTCCTTGAACAGGACCACTTCAAATACGATGCTTATCCCGTTATGGATACCGTAATAATGGGTAACAAGCGTCTCTACGATATCATGAAGGAAAAGGACGCCATTTATGCAAAAGAAGATTTTTCCGATGAGGATGGCATCCGTGCTTCCGAGCTTGAAGGCGAATTTGCCGAGTTAAACGGCTGGGAAGCGGAAAGTAACGCCGCTCAGCTTTTAAACGGTCTTGGAATCGATACGGATCTTCATTATGCAATGATGTCAGACCTTGACGGTAACCAGAAGGTGAAGGTTCTGCTTGCCAAAGCACTTTTCGGCAATCCCGACATCCTTCTTTTGGACGAGCCTACCAACCACCTGGATCTGGACGCAATCGCATGGCTTGAGGAATTCCTCATCGACTTTGAAAACACTGTCATCGTCGTAAGCCATGACCGTTATTTCCTTAACAAGGTCTGCACCCATACCGCCGATATCGACTACGGCAAGATCCAGCTTTACGCCGGCAACTACGATTTCTGGTATGAGTCAAGCCAGCTGCTTATCAAGCAGATGAAAGAAGCCAACAAGAAGAAGGAAGAAAAGATCAAGGAGTTGCAGGAATTCATCTCCCGTTTCTCCGCCAACGCTTCCAAATCCAAACAGGCTACCAGCCGTAAGCGTGCCCTTGAAAAGATCGAGCTTGAAGAGATACGCCCTTCCAGTCGTAAATATCCTTACATAGACTTCCGCCCCGACCGCGAGATCGGTAACGAGGTCCTCACCGTTGAAGGCATTACCAAGACCGTTAACGGCGAGAAGGTTTTGAATAATGTTTCTTTTACCCTCGGACGCGAAGACAAGGTGGCTTTCGTAGGCGGTAACGAGCTTGCCAAGACTACGCTGTTTAAGATCCTTGCCGGAGAGCTTGAGCCCGATTCCGGAAGCTACAAGTGGGGCGTGACAACAAGTCTTGCCTACTTCCCCAAGGATAACACAGAGGAATTTAACAATGATTATACGATCGTTGACTGGCTTACAGGCTACTCTCCCGTAAAGGACGTAACCTATGTCCGCGGATTCCTTGGACGTATGCTTTTTGCAGGTGAGGACGGCGTTAAAAAGGTCAAAGTTCTCTCCGGTGGTGAGAAGGTGCGCTGCCTTCTTTCAAAGATGATGATAAGCGGTGCCAACTGCCTGATCCTTGACGAGCCTACCAACCACTTAGACATGGAGTCCATCACTTCCCTTAACAACGGACTTATCAAGTTCCCCGGAGTTGAGATGTTCTCCTGCCACGACCACCAGTTCGTTGAAACAACTGCTAACCGCATTATCGAGATCCTTCCCGACGGATCCATCATAGACAAGATCACGACCTACGACGAATATCTTGCTGCCGATGAAATGGCACGTAAGAGAACCATCTTTACCGCTAACCGCGAGGACGACGAGGAATAATGGTAGATCTGCATGTACATTCAAACCGCTCGGACGGTACATATACGGTCAAAGAGCTTGTGGATTACGCAATTCAAAAGAATCTTTCCGCCATGGCCCTTACGGATCACGACACTGTGGACGGAATAGATGAAATGCTTGCTTATGCCGAGTCTCTCAGGGCTTCCGGTGCCAAAGGAGTACCCGAGATTATTCCCGGCATCGAACTTTCCACCGACCTTGACAACAAGGATGTGCATGTTGTTGGACTTTATGTAAACCATAAGTCTCCTGCTTTTGTTAAATACCTGCAGGATTTTGTTGATTCACGCGAGAAAAGAAACGAAAAGATGTGTTTGAAGCTTCAGGAATATGGAGTTGACATAACATATGAGGAACTGCTTGAAAGGTTCCCTGGGGCAGTCATAACCAGAGCACATTTTGCCCGCCTTATGATGGAAAAGGGCTTTATTCGCTCCATGGTTGAAGCCTTTGACAAATATATCGGCGACCGGCGCCCCTGCTATATTCCAAGAGACAAAGTAACACCCGAAGATGCGGTTAAGCTTATACTTGCAGCAGACGGTATCCCGGTGCTTGCCCATCCCATTCTTTATCACATGTCGGATGAAAAGCTGGAAGCACTTGTGCGTTCCCTTAAAGCCGCAGGGCTTATCGGTATCGAGGCGGTTTATTCCACCTACTCTCCTTCCGAGGAGCGGGATATAAGGAAACTCGCCGATAAATACAGGCTCAGGATCTCCGGCGGAAGCGACTTCCACGGATCGAATAAGGTAAATATCGACCTTGGAACCGGGCTTGGAAAGCTCTGCGTGGAAGATTCGGTCCTTGAAGAGCTTAAGGGTGCGAGGAAGAATATTCTTTTTACTGATATGGACGGTACTCTCCTGCTTAATGATTCAACCATCAGTGAGGATATGTTGCGCGGTTTACATAAGTTAGACGAGGCCGGGCACTGTCTGGTGCTTACATCCGGCAGGCCCTTACCCAGTATACTTGAGCGAATTGAGTTGTTTGGGTTTGGGGTAAATGGTGAAGGTCCGGAATATGGAGATGATGACAGCCGGGTGTCTGGTTTACATAACTTGTATGTTATAGCAAATAACGGCGGTATCCTCTACGACTGCGGAAAGAAAGAAATCATAAGCGCAAAGAAGCTTGAACCCGATCTCATCACTACAGTAGTAAACATGGCTCTTGAAGCGGGACTCCACGTTCACGCCTATACGGATAAAGAAATCGTTGGATTTACCGACGATGAGGAACAGAAATATTACAGAAGCAGGATCCATATGCCTTTGATCCTGACGAATGATATAGCTAAGGTCTGTGCGGACGGAACCTACAAGGTTCAGATCATTTCTCTTACGGACCACGAAGCTCTTGTTAAACTTCGAGCAAGGATCGATGCCGCTCTTTCCGACAGAGTTGATACGGTATTTGCCTGCAACGAATATCTGGAGATACTTCCGAAGGGCATCGACAAGGGCCGTGCCATTCTTGATATGACGGATTATCTTGCCATGCCAAGGTCTCACACATATGCGGCCGGAGATGCGGAGAATGACCTTGGAATGATAAGGTCTGCCGCCCACGGAATCGCCATGGCCAATGCCTGCGACATATTAAAAGAATCCGCCGAGATCATTACCGAAAGGGATAACAACCACGACGGACTCTTAGAGATCATAGATAAATATTTTAACTAAACTGAAGGCGTCGGAAACGGCGCTTTTATCATGCTTTTATCATGCTTCCACCACAAGATATCTTCCGTCACCGACTTCAAAGACTTCCGATGCTTCGAAGATATCTTCGCCGGTCATATCAAGACCTTCTTCTTCAAAATATGCTATGACATCGTCCCGGTCTTCGAGTACTACCGCCATAAGATCTTCCAGAAAGGCCGTAGCCTCTTCTCTTGTGGAAACCACCTTCTTGGGGAAAAGCTTAAGCTGATCCTTAATAAAACAATCCAGTACCTTATCGTCAAACATTCCCTATACCTCCTCTATGAGATGATGCTCTTTCATCGTTGCATATAACTTGGCCGCAGGAAGTCCCATTACGTTGTAATAATCTCCCTTTATCCCGGTAATGAACTTGGCGGTATAACCCTGGATCCCGTAGGCTCCTGCCTTGTCCATGGGCTCTCCCGTATCTATGAGCGCGTTGATCTCCTTATCAGACATGGGTGCAAAAGTAACTTCCGTAACATCCTGAAAAGAAACCTGATGCGCCTCCTTTGTTATGTAAACCAACGTCACGCCTGTCCTTACTTCGTGGCTCCTGCCCTGAAGCAGGTTTAACATATCGAAGGCTTCTTTCCTGTCTCGGGGCTTTCCAAGTACCTTCCCGTCTGCAAAAACAAGGGTATCTGCCGCGATTATGATATTCGTTGTATTCTGAGGTAAAATACCCTCATTACAAACCGCCCGGTAAACAGCCTCCGCTTTCATGCGGGAAAGGTCCATGACCATTTCGCCGGGATCTGTCTTATCCGTAAATTCCGGAGCGTCACTGGTCTTAATTGTAAATTCAAGGCCCATCTGCTCAAGGATCTCTTTTCTTCTTGGCGATGCCGATGCAAGTATTATCATTGTTTTCCTTCCTTAAGCCCGTCAATTCCCAGCAGATGATTGACAAACTGTTCAGCCAGGCGCCCGGATCTGCTTCCGTGGCTAAGCTGCCATTTGTTTGCCTCAGTAAGGAGTGTTTCTTTTGGAATGCTTAAGCCCTTTCTTTCCGCAAGGTTAAGAACTATATCTTCAAACTCGTCCTTGGAGGGGCCGCCAAAATAAACCGTAACGCCGAATCGCTCGTATAAAGAAAGCTTCTCTTCCGTGTTGTCCCTTGCGTGAACCTGATCCGTTGCCTCCCGCTCCGAGAAACGCTCGTCAACCAGGTGTCTTCTGTTGGAAGTGGCGTAAATAAGGACATTCTTAGGCTTACGCTCAAGTCCTCCCTCGATCACGGCCTTAAGATACTTGTAGTCCGTTTCGAAGTTTTCAAAACTAAGATCGTCCATATAGAGGATAAACCGGTAATTCCTGGATTTGATGGTGGAGATCACCGCATTTATGTCCTTAAACTGATGCTTGTATATCTCTATGATGCGAAGGCCGCGGTCAAAATACTCGTTGGCAATAGCCTTGATACAGGAGCTCTTTCCGGTTCCCGCGTCACCAAAAAGAAGGCAGTTGTTGGCAGGAAGGCCGTTAAGAAAGGCCTCCGTGTTGTCTCTTATCTTCTGTTTCTGAGATTCGTAGCCCACAAGGTCGTCAAATCTTACGTGGGTGATATTGGTGATGGGAACAATAGCTGACTGCCCACCGGCCTCTTCGATGCGAAAAGCCTTGTGAAGGCCGAACCGCCCCACTCCGTACTCTCTGTAAAAATCCCTGAGGCTTTCCCTGAAGGCTTCGGCTGTCTTTCCTTCTTCCAGCCTCTTGGTAAGCTCCATGATCCTTGAACGGATGCGTGAGTTGTAGACTTTGCTTTCTTCTTCCGAGGTGCGGTAGGAGGTTATAAGCTCAGGCTCCTTAAAACCGAATTTGGAAGCAAGTTCCTCAAGATCCGCGTTGAAAAGGTCCTTAATGATGGCCATATCATAGTCCACGGCGTTACATACCGAACCGTCCACCGCGCCCTTAAGCTCCTCAGCTCTTGAATAGGTATTCTCACAGTTTACAAGAAGGTGAGCAATATAGACATGCCAGAGATTTCCTCCGAAGCCGTAATGCCCTGCAAAATCAAGAAGTTTGCGAACGCATTCATAGAATAACGCATGTAATTTAGTATTTCTGTCCGCTCCTTCGGTAAAAAGGAGGGACATGTCAGAGATCAAAGGATCCGACATGAGATCCCGATATACGATCAGTTCGTTGGTGCTCATGATAATTCCCCGTGTTTACTTATTACAGATGTTCTGTTAGTGTGATTCTACCCTTTTTGGCGCTTGATGGCAAGACGGGTTTGCTCTATAATTTAACTGAAAATCCAAGGAGGCATCAGAATGTCAACCGTTTCAAGAAACATCATAGCCGTTGCGCTTTTTATACTGATCGTCGGGGGACTCATCTTTTACGGAGTCTCGAACAAACAGACCAACATGGTTCCCGACGGTACCGTTGGTACCACCGCATCCAACCTCGCTAACGGAGGGATTTTTGCGGAGAGCGATTCACTTGTTTTTTTTGCAAATCCTTATAATGATAACTGCCTGTATGCCATGAACCCGGACGGTACGGATGTGCGCAGGATCTCAAACCTTGCGGCCAAGTCCATCAATGTGGCGGGCGATAAGGTTTTCTTTTTCGGTGAAAGAGCCGAAGTCACCACAGGTCTTGGAAGCGTTGCGGGCAAACCCGGAATATTCGTGATCAATTCCGACGGGAAGCACCTGTCGCAGCTTACAAGCGTGGTTGCAAATGACATGATGCTCATCGGAAACAACCTGTATTACACCCATGTTGAGCCGAATACGGAAACCTTCGACGTGTTCGATCTTAAGACAAAGAAAAACCGCGAGCTTCTGCCCCACGGGGTTTCTTCCTACTCCTACACTCCAGACACCTTCTATTATGGTGGCAGGGGCGACAATCTGTTTCTTTATGCATTTGACAGGTTTAATGGGTTTGAGGAAGAGATCTGGGAAGGGATCGTTTACAACCCCATTTACAGCGACGGATACATCTATTATATGGATGTTATGAATGATTACAGACTGTGCCGGTACTCGCTTTCCGGCAACACCATCCAGATTCTGACGGACGACAGGCTTGATTTCTTTAACCTGTACGGAAGTGTGATCTTTTATCAGAAAAGCTCACAGCAAAGCCCCGCTCTGAAGCGCATCAACATCGACGGCACCGGCGAGGAGATCATTGCCGAAGGCATATTTAATCGTGTGAGCCTTACTTCGAATTATGCTTATTTCACGGAATTTGGTCACTCGACTCCCATGTACAGGACTTCCACCTTCGGAAGCCCCTATGTTACCGAGTTTACTGAGGCCAAGGAGGCCGCCCTCGAGGTTATCAGGTCTCAATCCGGGAAAAAGAACGAGGACGAATAGCCTAGCCTTCCGCCGAAAGCACCTCAAGCATCTGTGCTGTAGTCATGTTAAACAAGGGGTGACGCTTGCAGGGCGCAAGTTCCATCAAAGGCTTAAGGACGAAGTCCCTGTTGTGCATGTCAGCATGCGGTATGGTAAGATCCTCGGAATCAAGGATCAGGTCATCATAATAGATAATGTCAAGGTCTATGGTCCTTGGTCCCCAATGTACGAGACGCTCTCTTCCGAGGGCGTTTTCTGTTTCGTGCATTTTAAAAAGAAGTTCTTCCGGCGTAAGAAGTGTATCTACTTCCCAGACACCGTTTGTGAAATCATCCTGTTTAACAGGCCCGTAAGGCTTAGTGGTAATAAGTGAAGACTTCTTAACTATAGTGATGTCCTCGTTTGCTCCAAGGAGCTCCGAGGCCTTTTCGATGGTGGCAGGTCCGTCACCTATATTTGAACCGACCGCTATATAAGCTTTATGGCGTTTCCTTGTTATGTAAACCGAAACATTATCAAACTCCATGCCGATGGGAGCCTCCGGCTTGTATACTTCAATACTCACACTTGAAAGCATGGAATATTTGCGAAGAAGTCCCCCGGCCATGGCCTCGGCTGCCGCTTCGATAAGATCAAACTTGCGGGACATAAATATTTCTGCCGCAACTCCTGCAGCTTCCGCATAGTTCACAGTCTTTGTGAGATTGTCTGAGATACCGGCCTCACGAAGGTTTGCTCTCAATGTTATGTCAACCATGAAGGGCTGACCTTTTTCTTTTTCGGAATCATATACACCGTGATATGCATAGAATTTAAGTCCTGTGATCCTGATCTCATCGGGATTATGCATTGTTAATAGCCTCCGCCATTCTGAGTGCCCGCAGATTTGCTTTTACATTATGTACTCTGGCAAACATAATGTTATGTAAACCTGCCCACACAGTAGTTGCGATGGTGCCTTCAAGTCGTTCCTCTACAGGCAGGTCCAGGGTGTTTCCAATAACAGATTTGTTGCTGCAGCCAAGAAGGATCCTGGGGCAGATATCCTTAAGATCGTCCATGTGGCGCATCACATATAAGTTTTCAGCCGTGTCCTTGGCAAAGCCGACGCCGGGATCAAGTATGATGTTCTCCGGCTTAACTCCTTTGGCTACGGCCCCTTCGTACATTTCGACACAGTCGCTGTAATAATCTTTGGCGAAATCCTTGTAGTTTCGCTCGTTTCTGTTATGCATGATGCAGATGGGAAGTCCCGACTCAGCCGCAACTCTGCCGTACTCTCCACCTATCTCATGACCCTTGATATCATTTAAAAGATCAGCCCCCGCCTTAATGGCTTCAAGAGCGGTCTCCGGGCGATATGTATCTATTGAAACAGGAATGTTAAATTCTGACTTAATTTTGCAGATAACCGGTACAACCCGCTCTATTTCCGTACTTGTCTCAATCTCATTAAAGCCCGGGCGGGTTGATTCACCGCCTACGTCAATGATCTCCGCACCTTCTTTTACCATTTCCTGAACATGAAAAAGAGCAGAATCCATATTATTGTATCTGCCCCCGTCGGAAAAAGAATCAGGTGTCACGTTCAAAATTCCCATGATATGGGTTCTGTTCTCATCAAAATCCCTTCCACCAATGACCATAACACACCTCTATTTGATTATATTGTAAAAACCATTCCTTAAGCTTTCCTGCTCATATGCCCCGCGAACCGCCGTAGTTACGGTCTTGCTGCCGGGCTTCTTGACTCCACGCATGGTCATGCACATATGCTCTGCCTCAATGTAGACCATAACGCCCTCGGGATCAAGCTCACGCTCAATTGCATCGGCGATCTCATTAGTGAGGCGCTCCTGGATCTGCGGACGTCTTGCATAAACCTCCACGGTCCTTGCAAGCTTGCTGATGCCCACAACCTCGCCCTTTGGAATATATGCTATGTGGATCTTTCCAAAGAAAGGAAGCAAATGGTGCTCGCAGACTGAGTAAAAAGGAATGTCCTTCTCAATAACGGCTTCTTTTCCTTCAACCTTGAAACGCTTGGAAAGGATCTCCCTTTCGTTCATATCAAAGCCTGCAAAGAGTTCCTCGCACATCCTGGCCACTCTGTCGGGAGTTTCCTTTAAGCCTTCTCTGTTAATATCTTCCCCGATTCCTTCGAGAAAGAGTTTTGTTGCCTCTTTTATCTTTTCCTGATCGATCATTTACTTAACTCCGTGAAAATCCTTATTCCCTTTAAGTGCCGCAGCACGCTTAACGTCCTTCATAAAAGAAAGTGATCCGAAGGCCAGAATAACGCCGTCCTTCGGGCACATGAGCCTTGCCAGCTCCACTGCCTCGGGAACGCTGTCCGCCGTTGTGACCATGGGGTTATATCTCATGACGGTTTCCGCAAGTCCCATGGCGGTTTCGGACCTTACCTTGTTAGGAAGTGTCACTGTGATGACGGAACGGGCCATTGGTGCCATAATACGCGCCACCGCTTCCGTATCCTTATCCTTAAACATTCCCATTATATACACGATTTCTTTGTTTGTAAAATAAGTTTCGACATTATCTTTAAGACGCTTTGCCGCAGGCTCGTTGTGGGCTCCGTCTATGAAAAATAAAGGTCTGTCCCCAATATGCTCGAATCTTCCAAAGTCAACCGAAGCCTCCAGGCCCTTTCTGACAGCCGTCTCCGAAATGTTAAGTCCTCTTTTGGAAAGGGCAAAAGAAGCCTCTATGGCAATGGCCGCATTCTCCGGCTGAAAGACGCCGAGGCGCTGTATCTTAAGCCCCTTCAGGGTTCCATAGTTAAATATTGTACCCGAAAGCTTATATTTAATGCAGGTTAAATCCGAAGGATCGACGAAGGATATCTCAGCCCCCTGCTCTTTCGCAACCTCTTCAAGAACGCTCTTTGCCTCCGGGCACTGAGAAGCCGAAACGCAGAAAGAATCACGTTTAATAACGCCCGCTTTGTTTCGTGTGATCTCTTCCACCGTACTTCCGAGGATTCCGCAGTGGTCAAGGCCGATGGGGGTAATTACTGACAAAACATCCGAATCCGTCAGGTTTGTTGCATCCAATGCTCCTCCGAGGCCTGCCTCCAGGATTACGAAGTCGCATTCTTTTTCCTTAAAATACATAAGAGCCATGGCGGTCTCACATTCAAAGCGTGTAGCGCCTATGCTCTCGGTGTTGGTTAACATAACTCGTCCAACCAGTCTGCCGTAATCCGCCTTGGAAATGTTTCGTCCGTTGACTCTTATAATCTCACGCTCATCAAAAACCGCAGGACTCTGATAAAGCCCGACTCTGTAGCCCGCGGCCATCAAGATCCTGTAAAGATACAGGCTTACGGAGCCCTTACCGTTGGTCCCCACAACCCTGATTATCTTAAGATCCGATTCCGGATTGTTAAGCGATGCGGTTAAAGCCCTGATGCCCTCAAGTCCCGGATGGATACCGCGTTTATTAAGCCCTTCAAGGTATTCAAGTGCCTCATCATACTTCATTGGATTTCTTTCTCCTGCGGGCGTGGAATTCCCTCTTGGCCTTATCCATGGAAAGGACCGTGAACTTGTAGCTTATCATAAGGAAAATCGCGGTAACAAGCCACGTAATGGGGTCAGCCGCACATACTCCCGTAAAGCTTTCTTTGGCACTGGCAACGGTTGAAACCACGGCACGGCTTATAAGCTCAACGATACCGCCAAGCATTGCCATAAGCGAAAATCCGCAGCCCTGCATAACGTTTCTGTAAATAAAGATCTCACCAAGGGGAATATAGCAAAGCCCGCTGATGATTATATAGGTGCGTCCGTATCCAAGGATGGTATCGAAGGGCACGTCGCTGCTTCCGGTATCGATGAAAAGTTTCATAAGTATTGGCAAAGTAAGGATGGCCACACCATAAATGAGGACGGAGTAAACTATGGACATAAGGCTTGAAACCAGTGTTCCTTTCTTTATCCTCTCGATATCGTTGATACCGCGGTTCTGGGCAGAATATGTGGACATTGCCACGCCCATTGCACTGTAAGGAAGCGTTGCCAGCTGTCCCGCCTTGTTGGCCGCCGTGTAACTTGCAACCACTACGGAACCAAACCTGTTAAGAGCCGTCTGCACCATAATGGTGCCCACAGCGGTTATGGAAAACTGAAGCGCCATGGGAATACCGATTGACAGCTGATTACGCATGCACATGCCGTCCGCCCTGAGAGTATCGCTGTCCGGAATAAGGAGCTTAACTTCCTTTAACGTGTAAAAGAAACAAAGCACGCCGGAAATACCCTGTGAAATAATGGTGGCATAAGCCGCGCCCTTTACACCCATGTGGAAGTTCTTGATGAGGATAAGGTCAAGCACGATATTAAGTAAGGCGGAGATTATAAGGAAATACAGAGGTGCCCTGGAATTGCCCACAGCCCTGAGCAGACTGGCCATAACATTGTAGAATATGGTAAAGATCATGCCAAGGCAGATGATAATGATATAGTCGTAGGACATCTGATAGATATCCTCGGGGGTATGCATGATGGTAAGGAGTGGCTTCATGCCGATAAAGCTTATGAGAGTCAGTACCACTGCCGCCGCAAAAGAAAGGATAATGGCGTTGGTGACTGAAAGCTTGAGGCCCTTTTCGTCTCCCGCACCGAATCTCTGTGCGGTGATTACCGTGAAACCTGAAGTAAGTCCCAGGGCAAAGCCTAAGATCAGAAAGGATATGGTTCCCGTGGCACCCACTGCCGCAAGGGCGTCCAAACCGACAAAACGCCCCACAATGATGGTATCCACCATATTGTAGAGCTGCTGAAAAATATTCCCGAGCACAACCGGAATAATAAACTTAACTATCAGGCCAAAGGGCTTTCCCTTGGTCATATCAAGCTGATTAGCCATGAATCTTCCCCTTCTAATCCTAACGGCAACGCACAGGGCGTTACCACCATACTATAATCAAACCCGACTCATGACAAGTTAAACTTTTATTAAGAGCCCGATCACCTTATCGGACAGGAATTTTAGCAGGAAAGTAAGCAAAGCCATAACCATAAGCTCTACGATAAACAAAAGGATCACCGGGGGAACACTGTTTAAATATGCAGCCGCTCTCGGAGTAAGCCTGTAGATCACGATATGGTGCACCAGGAACAGTTCATAGGAGTACTTTGACAGTACATTTATCCACTTAAGCTTTCTTTTACGTAAGTAAGGCTCAAGATATGAAAAAGAAACAAAGAACGCCAGGGCAAAAACTGTGATCTTAACTGAGACGTTAACGGGTATAACTGTGCTTCGATTCACCAAAAACAGGAACACTACGGGGAGTGAAACAAACAGCGCCTTCTTAGGAAATTCTTTGTAATACTTCCCAAGATACATGCCGAGCACAAACTCAAAGCCCTTCAGTGGCAGGCTGTAATGGGACGGCGTCTCCCACTTGTAATTGTATGCAACAACAAGGTATACAAGCAGGCAAAAGAAGAAAAATCCCTTCGGAAACCTGTTCATAAGATACCGAAGCAGGGGATACAGAACGGAAAGTATCACCAGGGCTCCAAGGAACCACTCTCCCACTCCCAGTGAGAAATTGTCAAAGCCGTGCATCCCGACCCATCCGTCCACTCCAAGGATGGTATAAACTATCCGCCAGGGCGCATACTGTCTGAACCATCTGCTTCCGAGAACAAAAATATTATAAAGGAAGTAAAAACAGTTAACGATCCAGAACGGGATAAGAAGCCTGATAAAACGTTTCCTGTAGTAGGTTACGGTGTTAAAGTCCGTTTCGTTACCTATGGTAAGGCTTGCTCCCGACAGCATAAAAAACACTGCAACCGCCAGCGTTGCTATATGCATATTGGGATTTTCAAAAAAGGGAGAAAGAGCCTCGATGGGATAGATCCCGCATGAAAAAAGCTCCATCATCATATGATAATAAATTATCAAAGCAAAGCAGACGACCCTCAAAAGATCATAATATCTGATGCGTTCTCTCGCAGTTTCCATGGCTTTTGCCCTTTCTTTTTCCTAAGATGATTCTAAGCAATGCAAAGTTTCACGTCAACCGAAACGTTCTCCTTGAATCTCATCCGACCCTATGCTATTATTATGAAAGCAAAAAGAAAAGGGGGAGATTTAATGAACGCTATAGATTGTATCAAAGGTCGTCGCAGTATCAGAGAATTTACCGCAGAGCCCGTCAGTCATGAGCTTATCGAACAGATCGTTGACGTGGCCCGTTTTGCTCCCAGTTGGAAGAACACTCAGATCTCACGCTACATAGCTCTCGAAGGTGCTCTTAAGGATCGCGTTTGTGCCGAGTGCGTGGGTGAATGGAACGCAGGTATTATCGGAAGAGCTCCGATGCTCATCGTTCAGACATTTGTACGTAACCGTTCCGGTTTTGAGCGTGACGGTTCTTTTACCACTTCCAAGGAAGACCGCTGGCAGAATTACGATGCCGGTATCGCAGCCGAAGCGTTTTGTCTCGCAGCTCACGATGCAGGACTCGGAACCGTTATCATGGGAATATTTGAGGAAGACAAGGTTGCATCGGTTCTTTCTTTACCCGAGGATCAAGGTGTTGCGGCATTGATCGCCATCGGACATCCCGCATCCAATCCCGAAGCTCCCAAGCGTAAAGAAGTTTCGGAATTGTTACAATTCAAGAGTTGATTTAGGAAGGGAATTTTTTCCCTTCCTTTTTTATAATTATGCAAAAGAAAGGTATTTTTATGAACATTAAACCAAGACATCTTATGAGTCCTCTGGACTTTTCCGTTGAGGAACTGGATCATCTCTTCGATCTGGCAGCCGATATCGAGAAGGATCCTTCCAAATATTCGGAGGTCTGCCGCGGAAAGAAGCTTGCCACCTGCTTCTATGAGCCCAGCACCAGAACAAGGCTTTCTTTTGAAGCCGCAATGCTTAACTTGGGCGGCTCCACTCTGGGATTTTCGGAAGCATCCAGTTCATCCGCATCAAAGGGCGAAAGCGTTTCCGATACTATAAGGGTTATCTCCTGCTATGCAGATATCTGCGCAATGCGTCATCCCAAGGAAGGCGCTCCCATGGTTGCCGCTTCCCACTCTTCCATCCCTGTTATCAATGCAGGAGACGGCGGACACCAGCATCCCACCCAGACCCTTACGGACCTTATGACCATCCGAAGCCTTCACGGCAACTTAAACGGCTTTACCATCGGCCTCTGCGGAGACCTTAAATTTGGCAGAACCGTCCACTCTCTCATCCGTGCGCTGCTTCGCTACAATAACGTTCACTTCGTGTTCATCTCACCCGAGGAGCTTCGCATCCCCGACTACATCATCGATGAGCTCAACGAATGCAACGCCACCTTCGAGGAAGTCATCAAACTCGACGATGTCATCGGAAAACTTGATATTCTCTACATGACAAGAGTTCAGAGAGAGCGCTTCTTTAACGAAGAGGATTACGTTAGACTTAAAGACTTCTATATCCTCACCAAAGAAAAGCTTGGCAAGGCCAAAAAGAACTGTATCGTCCTCCATCCCCTTCCGAGAGTTAACGAAATATCCGTGGAAGTGGACGATGACCCCAGAGCTGCTTATTTTAAACAGGCACAGTACGGTGTGTATGTAAGAATGGCACTGATCATGACACTCCTTGGCTTCAACACACCCGTAAAATAAGCGAACAGAAAGGATAATCACATGTTAAATATAGGACAAATCGAAGAAGGCTTCGTTCTCGACCACATTAAGGCCGGCGAGAGCCTTGACATATACTATAAGCTCGGTCTCGACAAGCTCGATAACACCGTAGCTATCATCAAGAACGCCAAAAGTAACAAAATGGGAAAGAAAGATATCCTGAAGGTGGAATGTGACATAGAGATGCTGGACCTTGAAGTCCTTGGCTTTATCGATCACAACATCACCG
>JAILHY010000072.1 GCA_024695575.1 Lachnospiraceae bacterium | reverse complement strand
CATATACCTCCGAAAATGGGATGCATCAATAATTAGGTCTTACGTGAAACCACTTTCACACACTAGGAATGATTATATCAGCCTTATTTTGTATGTAAATATACAAAAGGCACAAAATTTGGTTTGTGCCTTCGCAAAATTCTACACTTTTAACAATTCGTTAATTCCTGCGCGCAGCTTTTCGCTTCGCTTTGTTCTTGTACATCTCCCGATCGGCGTTTTCTATAAGATCGTTAAGTTCATCTTTGTTCTTGAGAGTGGTGATGCAGTATCCGATGGAAGCTTCCAGGAGATAGGGCTTGCTGGATTGGGCGTTGAATGTCTCCATGCCGGCTTCGATCTGATCGATGCACTTCCTTGCCTGCTCGTCGGTATAGCCGGGAGCAAGAAGAACAAATTCGTCACCGCCGTAGCGCATCATGATCTCGCCGTGACGCTTGACTTCTTTCAGCACTGAGGCCACACCCTTGATAAGGTTGTCGCCTTCGTCGTGGCCGTAAACGTCG
This sequence comes from Lachnospiraceae bacterium, assembly GCA_024695575.1. Taxonomy (GTDB): domain Bacteria; phylum Bacillota; class Clostridia; order Lachnospirales; family Lachnospiraceae; genus UBA1258. Next base: position 1,496 of record JAILHY010000072.1, on the reverse strand, counting down.
TTTACTTTCTTTAACCCGTCCACATCGAGGAAGATCACGCAGACCGGTGTCTGCTCTCTGATGCTGTCCGCCACGGTATATTCGGAAAGCTTAAAGAAACCGGCTCTGTTGTAGATACCTGTAAGGGTATCGTAGATCCACATGCGGTCAAGGGCGGATACCATCTGCTCGAGAATGGTCCTGGTGCGGCAGTTTTCAAGAGCATTGGATACGATGGTGCACCAGTTGGGGAAGAAATCGTTACGAACCAAGGTACCGTCATCGCCAAGGATGGCGTAGCCGAAGTTTCGGTTCATGTAATGTATGGGGAAGAAATAGTAGGTTGAGCCGGGCTTTCCTCCGTTGGCAGAGGGCGGGAACAGGTCGGAGCGCTCGAAATACTCGCCGTCCTGATCGTAGACAACCTTGCCCTTGACAAAAGAAAGGGTGGAAACCAGCTCGCTTGTGTACATAGCCGCGTCATTGTGGTCAAGCTCCTGCAGAGCAAGGGAGTAGTCGGAATAATCTATCTTGTAATCGGGCTGAACGTTAATGCAAAGATAAAGTTCCTCCGGGTGAATGATGGCGGTGTAGTTCTTGAGGGCGGAATAAAGCTCGTGCTGGTCACGCTTGCTGATGAGCCCTGCCGTCATCCGTTTGATATACTGGGTAAGCTCGGACTGGGTGTACTTGTCAACAGCCAGAGCATTGGTGGTGGCTGCATCCACGCCGGAAGGCTCGTTCTCGTGCTTGCATCCGCAGGTATCCCCGCAGAAAAGAACGATGGGACTGGTAATGGTCTCACCCGGTGTATGTTCTTTATATTCGTGAAGGGCGGTGATGCTGTTTAAGCCCTTCTGATATTGCTGACGCTTGATGGTAGTAAGCCTCGGAGAAAAAATACGGGAAACTGAGTCATAGTCAACGCCCGTAACCTTCACGTCCTTGGGAACTTTGATGCCGCGGCGCTTGAACTCTGAAATAAGGCCCACCGCCATTTCGTCGTTGCAGGCTACCACCGCATCGGGGAGTCCGCCGGGAAGATTCAGGAAGTATTCGGCTGAAGCATTGCCGGATGCTATTTCAAAGTTTCCGTAGAAAGCCCATTCCGGCTGGAATTCGAGACCGTAATCGTTAAGTGTGTCCCGGAAGCCTTTAAAGCGAAGCTTAGTGTCCTCACTGCTCTCGGGTCCGCCCAAAAAGAAGATCTTACGGCAGTCGTGAGTTTTGATGAGGTGCCTGGTAATCTTGCCAAGGTTACCGCATTCGTCGGATATGAAGTTAATGAAATCGGGGTGATAACAGTCGATGCAGACGCAGGGCCTGCCGCTTGCCTTGATCCTTTCGATGAGAGCGGCATCGGTGGAAGGACTGCGGAAAGTGTTTCGTACAAAGATAATGCCGTCAAAGGCAGAAAGATCGGGCAGATTGAAGATGGAGTATTCGCCCTTGGCGAACTCCTCGTTGCCGTCTATATTAAGATGACAACAAAATACAGAGCATACGTCGTTCCAGTC